>QHWK01000848.1 GCA_003223775.1 Acidobacteriota bacterium | reverse complement strand
CGCCGTAGCCGGCCAGAATCGACGGCAGCGCGTCGGGCACTTTATCGAAGACGACTCGCACCTCCTGCAGCCGGCCGACGAGCTGTTTGAGCGCCTGCAGGCTCCCGTGCGCGACCTGCTTTCCCTGGCTGATGATCAGGATGTCGTCGCACAACTCCTCCGCTTCGGTGAGGATCTGCGTCGTCAGCACGATCGTCCGTCCGCCGGCGGCCTGCGCGCGCAGCATGTCCATCACCGAGCGCTTCAGGATCGCGTCCATGCCGCTTGTGAACTCGTCGAGGAAGACGATCGGCACGTCGATCATGAACATCTTCGCGACCTGCACGCGCCGTCGGACGCCGCCGCTCAAGTCCTGCACCTTGCGATCGGCGACGGCGTCGATGCCGAATTGCGCCATCACCTGCTCCGCCCGCGCGCGCACCGCGGGTCCCGCGCCGCCGTGGAACCGCGCGAAGGTGAGGAGATTGTCGCGCACGTTCAACAGCAGATCGGCGGCCTGCTCCTGAATCACGACGCCGATTCGCCGCCGGACCTCGAGCGGCGCGCGCACGACGTCGTAGCCGAGCACGGCGACGCTTCCCGCGCTCGGCCGCGCGAGCGTCGTCATGATGCGCAGCGTGGTCGTCTTGCCGGCGCCGTTCGGGCCGAGCAGGCCAAAAATCGATCCGCGGCGGACCGAGAAGCTCAAATCGTCGACGGCGCGGATCGTCCGGCCGCGGGCCGAAAACAATTTCGCGAGGTTCTGCACCACGATGGCGGATGTCGACACAAACGGCCTCTCCTTCGAATCGTCGAGCACTGGAGCAGCAAATGGGCAGGCGGCGCACACGCACGCCGGCCTGGCGGTCAGGAAAGGAAAACGGACGCGGCGGGATTCAGCGGCGGAACGGTTTCACAGCGGCCTTCGATTGTTCTCACGCTACCACAAATCGGGCTGTCAGGCCGGCGCCGATTGTGGTGCGACGATCAGATGCGAGTCGCCGAACTCGTGCCAGAGATAGCCGAGGCGCCGCGCCTCGTCGTACGCGCGCTGCAGATGGCATCGCGCGCAGACGCCGACACCGCCCCCCGCGTGTTCCGCCGCCGCCGCGGCGACGACGCGCTCGAGCAGCGCGAGATGCGTGGCCCGCGGCTCGTGCAACCCCGTGATGAGGCCGTTCACCGATCGCAGCGGCCGCTCCGGCGTGACGACGAGGCTCGTCCAGCCTTCGCCCGGAAACGTCGTCCCTCTCTGGCGTCGTTGACGCGTTCGGCCGTGCGACGCGGCACGCGGTAATACTCTTCGTACGGCGGTTCGTGGCTCTCCTGGCTCGACACGCCGGTGTGCAGCAGCAGCGGCGCAATCTCCACGCCGCGCGCGACGAGCCGCGTGACGAGATCCGGCGTGAACGGCCGCGCGGCCGACGGCATCTCGGCGCTGCCCGGCTCGGTCGCGAAGACGGTTTGATACATCGCGCTCGGCCACGCGTCTTTCACGTACGCGTAGCGAATGGGAACGGCGTGTTCATCGAGGTATGGAACGAACGCTCCGGGAAGATGGACGGCCGCGAGCCACAAGCGCGATCGCGCGCTGAGTGAATCGCTCACCGGATAAGGCGCGAGCAGCGTGACCGCGCCGCCTGCCGGAAGCGTGAACCTCGTCCCCGCGCGCGCGTCCGCGGGCCGCGACGCGACAAGGCCGGGCGCGCGCACTTCGACGCTCCAGAATCCGCCCGGCAGGCGCGTGGACAGATGAATCTCGAACGCGCGTCCGTCGTCACGCTCTGCGGCAATCGCGGCGTTCAAGGTGCCGCTCGTGTTGACCACGAGGAGATCGCCGGGCGCGAGCCAGCGCGGCAGATCGCTGAAGCGCGCGTGCTCGACCGAGTCCTGTTCCAGATCGGAGACGAGCAGGCGCACCTCGTCTCGCCTGAGGCCGCGCGCCTCCGGGGGTTCGGCGGCCTCGAGCTCCGCGGGCAACGCGAAGTCCGCGACTACACCCGCTGCAGCCATCGGGCATCCTCCGCCTGCGCCGCGAATCGCTCGCCGCTGATCTCGGCCGGCGTTTGATCGAACAGCCAGTTCCAGAATGGTTCGGTCACCTCGGGCTGCGGGCGATCGGAAATGTCCTCGAGCGGAAACGCCTCCTGGTGCATGCGCGTCCGCATGTTGCCGGGATCGACGATTGCCGCCGAGACGCCGCGGCCGCGCAGCTCGGTCGCGAGCGTACGCGTGAGGAGCTCGAGCGCCGCTTTGCTCGCGCCGTACGGCCCCCATCCCGGGTACGCGCCCATTCGGCCCAGGCGCGGCACGTCGAAATCGATCAGCGGGCCGATCGCGCCGAGCTCCGACGCGTTGTTCACGAGCACGTCCAGGCCGCCCAGCTCGCGCGCCGCGCTCACGAGGCGCGCGCGCGCCGCCGCGTCGGCAACGTCGCCGTCGACGGCGGCGACTCTCGATCCCCACCGGGCGAACGATGCGGCGGCCTCCTCCAGAGGATCCCGATTGCGCGCGCCGACGACCAGGTCGTAGCCGCGCCGGGCGAGCACGCGCGCGATGACGGCGCCGAGGCCGCGGCTGGCGCCCGTGATGATGGCGACGCGATTCGATGGCTGCATATGTCCTGACCTCACCTGCGCTCCAGCATCAATCTTCAAGTGCACTTGAAGTCAAGCCCGAAGTTTGCCACACTGACGGAATGCACGAAGTGTTGACGATCGGCGAGGCCGCCGCGCGCAGCGGCGTGGCGACCTCGGCGCTGCGGTTTTACGAGGATCAGGGGCTGATTCACTCGGAGCGCAACGACGCCGGGCACCGGCGCTACCCGCGCGCCGTCATCCGGCGCGTCGCGTTCATCGTCTTCGCCCAGAAGATCGGGTTGTCCCTCGACGAGATCCGCGCGGAGCTCGCGAAGCTGCCGAGCAACCGCGTGCCCGAGCGCTCGGACTGGGCGCAGCTCTCGGCGGCGTGGGCGAAGCGCATCCGCGCGCGGATCGCGGAGCTCGAGCGGCTGCAGCTCGGGCTCACCGAGTGCATCGGCTGCGGATGTCTGTCGCTCGATCGGTGTCAGTTCGCGAACCCCGGCGATCGCGCGGCGCGCCGCGGTTCGGGGCCGCGATACTGGATGAATCGATAGACCAGAATGTTTTCGCGATCGGTGGGAACTGCTGCCGCCGTGCGACAGGTGGGATTGCGACGCCGAAGCGTCACCAACGGTTTTACTGTTGCCGATAGAACGCCGCGAACGCGCCCAGCGACGCCAGCCACGCCGCCAGGACGATCGAATGCCTTACGTAGTTGAGCGTTGACCAACGCGTCGCGACCGCGGCGGATTCCGCAGAATCGGCCGCTCTCATCAGGCCAACCATCGTCGGAATGAAGTACGCGAAGGTGAACGCCCGGTCGGCCAGCGCGGCCGCCGCACCCGCCAGCCACCACGTACGGAGGGCGCCGGACGCGTGCCACGCGGCGGCCAGATTCGCCAGCGCGAGCAGCGTGAGCGGCCCCGTCGTCACGAACGCCCAGAAGCGGCGGCCGGTGTCGTCGCGGCGCGCCGCCTCCGAGTCCCAGCGGCGGCGCGCTCCGGGAGCCGTCGCGATCCATCGGGAGACGACGATTCGGTGCTCGTACAGGCCGGCGCCGAAGGCGACGCCGAGGTTGACGACGAACAGCCACAGGAGGACCGAGTCCA
>QHWK01000847.1 GCA_003223775.1 Acidobacteriota bacterium | reverse complement strand
ATGCCCGCCGTCGTCAGCACTGGCGTCTCGAGGCCGAACGCGCCGCTCAGCCGGTTGTGCTCGGACATCAGCAATGAGCTGCGTCCCTGCAGGCGGAACGTCGTCGACTTCACGTCGTGGCCGGTGGCAAGCGATTCAGCGAGCTGCGACGCGGTCACGAAGCGCACGTCGTACAGCAGGCGCGTCGTCGCGGTATCGACCGGGTGCACTTCCTGGCGCCGCAGGCTCTGCGCCTCGTCGACGCCCTTGCCGTAGGTCGTGAGCATGCCGCCGCCCTGCGGCGAGATGTGGCAGCTCGAGCAGTCGCTGTAGCCGAGTCGAACCATCGTCGGCGACGCATGAGCGGACGCCGCATGCGCGCAAAATGCAATGAGACACACCGCGGACAAGTCCCGTTTCATTCGATCTCCTCGATGAACGATTTCGTGATGCGAGTAAATCAGCAAGAGGATTGCCACGGCGCCGCGCGATCGGTGGGGCGCGCGCGGCCGCGGCGCGGGTAAGTGCCTGAACGTTCGAACGATCGGGACATGCGCGCACGAAGTTTTCGCGCGCGCTGCGCGAAATCGCCGACGGACCAGCATGTGACACGAGGGCGCAGGGTGCGAATTGCTCGCGCGCGCCGCGCGCGGCGCACGTAACAGTTCCCGTCGTTCACGATCGTGTTATGAAAGATCTGCTCGATGCGGCGTCGATCGACGAATGTTGTGATGTAGGAATTACGCCGCGGCGACGCGCATGTCGCACTGTCGCACTTCATGATCTGTCGAAGCGTGCAACGGCGTGCGGCGCGCGCCGCCGCGATCGCGCGCGCATCGTGCGCTTTCGTCACACGTCACACGCGCCGCGCGCACATCGGTCGGCCGCTCGTGCGCGGGACTCGCCGCGACCTGGACGGCACGGTTGTTGATGAGTACAACTTTCGATGCGGCTCATTACCCGCGACGACACGGCGCTCACAGCAGCCCTCATTGCCTCGGCGGTCATCATCTTCCGGCAGCCGCTCCATTACGCCCTCGCCGTCATTCACGACGTCGAGAGCCGTTTCGATCTCGACCTCCTGCCTGCGCTCCTGCTGCTGCTGACGTCGTTCGGGTTTCACCAGTACCGCAAGTGGACGGTCGCGCGCGCCGAGGTGCGCGCGGCGCTGACCGACGCCGCGAAGGCGCGCGCGCAGTCGCGGACGCTGCAGCAGTTGATGGCGTTCAGCCAGGCGCTGACGGCCGCGCTCGATCGGCCGTCGCTGCAGCAGGTGCTCTGGACGCACGTCCCGCCTTTCGCGCCCGACGCGCGCTTCTGGCTCGCGCGCTGCGGCCCGGCGGCGGCGATGCGCCGGCCGCGGACGCCGCGCCCTCGGATCTCTGCGTGCCGCTGCTCGCCGGCGACACCGTCGTCGGCGCGCTGGGGATCACGTCGGCCGCGCCGCTGCCGCCCGACGAGCGCAGCGCCGTCGAAGCGGTGGCCGCCGTGCTCGCGATCGGCATCAGGAACATGCAGCTGTTTCTCGAGGCGCGCGAGCTGAGTCTGGTCGACGGCCTCACCGGCTGCTTCAACCGGCGCCACGCCCTGCAGACGCTCGACGCCGAGCTGCGGCGGGTGCGACGCACCGGCACGCCGCTCTCGATCGTGATGTTCGACGTCGATCACTTCAAGACCGTGAACGATCGCCACGGACACCTGCGCGGCGACGAGCTCCTGGCGAATGTCGGCGCGACGCTCGGCCGCGTGACGCGCAGCAGCGACGTCCGCTGCCGCTACGGCGGCGACGAGTTCCTGGTGATCCTGCCCGATACGCCGGTCGCCGGCGCGCAGCAGGTGGCCGAAGGGATCCGGCGCGACGTCGCGAGGCTGCGGATCGCGCGCGACGAGACGGAGGGGCCGACGATCAGCGTCGGCGTCGCGTCGGCGCAGCCTGGTGAGCTCGACGCGACGGCGCTCATCGCGCGCGCCGATGCGGCGCTCTATCACGCGAAGGCGGCTCGCAACTCTATCTGCGTCGCGCCGCCGCCGGCTGGCGCCGCGGAGGCGGAAGCGGACGTGAGCGCGTGGATCGCGTGAGTAGGGATTCCTGATCGCGTCGCCCGTCTGCAGCCAGTATTTCCTCGCCATCGGGCAGTAGGCGACCTTCACGCCGTCGCCGAAGCCGCCCTCAGCGTTGCCGCCGAGCGACAACAGCGCGTCGCCGAGCGCGCCGAACGCCGCGCGCGCCGCTGCGAGATCTGCCGCGCGCTGCGCGTCCGCGGCCGCCGCGCGCACGGCGGCGCCGCGCTCGCCGAGCCGGCCGGCTTCCGCGCCGATCTGCTCCGCCGCCTGGCGCACGCCGTCGAGCCTGTCCGCGTTCAGCGCGGCCTGGATGCGCAGGTACGGATCGATCATCGGCGCGAGGCTCAGGCCGGCGGCCGAGGGCGCGCTCTTCACCGTCGTCTCCGGCGCAGCGCTTTTCACGCCGGCGCGGCCTTCGCGATCCATGTAGTCGATCAGCAGGTCCGCGTCGGTGCTCGTCAGCGACAGGTTCGGCATGCGCACGCTGTTGTACTTCGCGCGCAGCGCGACGGCGATCGGATCGCCAGCCTCGTAGACCTTGTCCGGCTTCAGGATGAACCGCGCGAGCCACTCGCGATCGCGCGCGGCCGTCACGCCCGCGAGATCGGGGCCGATCCGGTCGCCCTTGCCGATCGTGTGGCACGCGGCGCAGTGGTTGTGGAATTTGTACTGGCCCTCGTCGATTTTCAGCTCCGGCGCGTCGGAAAACGGGATGCCGGTCTTCTTCGCCGTCTGCCAGCTGTTCAACCAGTCGCCGATCGTCCGCGCCATGAACTTCGGGTTGTCGAGCGCCGAGTTGCGCATCCACTGCCCCGTCGTCTCGTTGCCGACGAGGAGGCTCGGCGTGTGGCCGTCGGGATTGTTCGGATCGGGCTCCGAATAGAGGCCGGTCTTTCTGCTGATCACGTCGATGTCGGCCTGCTTGCCCGTGAGGAACAGCCATCCGGGTCCCGCGCCGAACTTCTCCGCGTACTCCTTGAGCACGGGCGGCGTGTCGTGATCGGGATCGATCGTGATCGAGTAGAAGAAGACATCCTTGCCCATGCGATCGCCGAGCAGCTTCTGCACCTGCGCGAGCCGGGCAGTCTCGAGCGGGCAGGCGTACTGGCAGGTCGTGTAGATCAAATCGATCGCGACGATCTTCCCTTTGATCAAATCGTCGTAGAAGCGGACGACTTTGCCGTCCTGCGTCGTCAGCTCCACGTTCGGGAAGTAGCCTGCGCCCCAGCGGGAGTTCTGCGCTCCCGCCGGCGCGGCGGCGAGCAGACACAGAACGGCGGCGATCGATCCGATCAGCATGCGCATGCGGGATCCTTGAAGAGTGAGGGGACGGGGGACTCGAGGACTGTGAGAGCGCGCTGCAAACCTCGCCCTACTCGTTTTGCAACACGCTCTCAGTCCCTAGGTCGCTACACCATGTACGGATCTTCGAACCGGACGCCCTGCGGCGTCGGAATCGGCGTCGGCAGCGGCTTCAGGAACGCGCCGCCGGCGTCGTTGATCTCCCATCGGAGGAGCATCGCGTTGTCCTCGTGCATCGTGTTGTGGCAGTGCTCCATGTACATGCCGCCCCAGTCGCGGAACTGCATCGTGAGGGTCACCGACCCCTTCGGGTGCAGGCGGTAGACGTCCTTGCGTCCGCGCTCGGCGTTCGACACGTTGTTGAAGCTGCCGTCGCGCGCGAGGATCTGCCCCTCTTCGAAGTGGATGTGAATCGGGTGATCCCATCCGGCCCCGTCGTTGACCAGATGCCAGATCTCTCGCGTCCCGAACCTCGGCGCCGCCGAGATCCGGTTGAAGTCGGCCCCGAGCTGGATGCCGCCGTCGGTGCCGATCCCCCAGTGCCCGGGGCCCGCGGTGATCGGGTCACCGCTCGTCTGGATGCCGTCCTTGCCGAACACGAACGTCCGCTCGGAACCGTCCCACGCATGGATCGAGCGATGTCCCCGACAGCGCCTGCGGCATCGTCAGGTCCGCTGGCGGCTTCTGTCCGTCCAGGCCGACCGAATCGAGGCTGGTGTGATCGGCGAGGTTCACCAGGTGCAGCTTGTCGCCGATCTGGAAGTTCGAGAAGTCGATGACGATGTCGTACCGCTCGGCGATGCCCAGCTCGTCGGTCTCGAAGAGCGTCACCGGCCGCGGGAGCAGGTTGCCGTCGTTGGCGATCTGGATCATCGGCTGGCTGAAGCCGGCCGCGTTCGCGAGCCCGATCTTGAAGAAGCGCGACACCGCCGCGTTCAGGATGCGGAAGCGGTACTTGCGCCGCTCCACCTCGAAGTACGGCTTGAAGGCGAGGTTCACCGTCATCATGTCGCCGATGAAACCGTCGAAGTCGAAGATGTCGAACGCGAGCTGTCCTTCGGCGTCGCAGGCTTTGTCGGCGAGCATCAGGTTCACGTCGTAGTCGAGATTGCCCCAGCTCTTCGCCGTGCCGCTCGGCAGACAGAGGTTGACGCGGTCGTCGTGCGCCTCGTTGCCGCGATCGAGGCCGCTGTAGATGTTGAACATTGCGGCGTTGCCCTTGTACACGTTCTGCGACGTGTAGGCGAACATGTGATCGTGGAACCAGTGCGTGCTCATCGTCTCGTGCCAGTCGCCGGGCACGTTCATCAGCGTGCCGTCGTCGGTTGGCGAGCTCGCCTTCGACTCCGTTGCGTCCTTGTTCATCGATGAGCAGCCGCCCAGCACGATCGGCCAGTGGTAGTCGTAGAACTGCCCGGGAAAGAAGTACGCGCCGGTGAAGCCGTCGTTCTCGGCGCCGTGATGGCCGTTGTGCTCGTGGGTCGAGATTGTATGTTTGCCGAATCCGTTATTCTGTCGGACGTCGGGCGACAGGTCGTTGTGATGCCGGAACAGCACCGGCTCGCCGTAGCGCGCCAGAAGGAGCTTCGGCGGAATCGTGCCGTTGAACGTCCACACGGAGTTCGGCTGCTGCGTCGGCATGCCAGTGTGGAATCGCAGCGGCAGCGTCATGCCCTTCGTCATCCCGCTGTTGAGCATCGGGTCGACCTGCGCGTCGTACGTGTCGTTGGTCGCCGCCTGGCGCTGCCAGACTTCGACGGCAATCTGTGGCAGGTACTTGGTGAATCGCTGATGCGCCCAGATCGGCCCCGGCGGACGGCCTTCGATCGGCCCGTAGCCACCCCCGAGCACCGCGGGAACCCGCCGCATCGTCTCGTTCGCGGCGGCGGTCGGCGTCGGATTGAGCGGCCCGGTGATCGTCA
>QHWK01000136.1 GCA_003223775.1 Acidobacteriota bacterium | reverse complement strand
ATCGTCGCTCGCCAACGGACAACGTACGCCTGAGATCATTTTCTACAAGCTCGGCCGCGTGGGCGCCGATCCGATCACGCCGCAGCGGCTCGCCGAGCTCAAAACGCAGGACCTCGTGAAGCAAGTCGCGAAGGTGGACGCCTCCGCGTTGAAGTACATCGCGAATGGCGGAAAGCCGATGCCGTGAAGATCCAGGCCGCGCGTCAGGCGTCGGGTATGGCAACCATGCTCGACGCGCGACGTGTTAGACACGGCGTGAGCGCGAATCCCGAATCCCGACCACACCGCGACGCGCGTCACTCGTCGCGGTGCACCGTCGCCGGCGAGAACGCCGGGAAGCAGACGGCGATGTACTCCGCGCCGTCCGCAGACGGCGTGCTGTAGCGCACCCACTCGCCGGGCGCGGTCACCACCGACTGCCCGGCGTGCACGTCGAGCACGCCGCTCTCGTGCTCCACGCGCAGCAGGCCGCGCAGCACGAGCGTGATCTCCTCGAACTCCGGCCGCTGCCCCGGCTCCTCCCAGCCCGCCGGCGACGTCATCCGCGCCACGCTCAGGCTCGCATGGCCCGAGTTCACGCGCCCGACGTACTCCTCGATCTTCTTCGGCTTCGTGCCGGCGGCCGCGACGACCGTCGGTGCGGGGATGAGTCTGGGCATGGCGTGCGGTCTCGCGCGAGGAGTATAGACTTGAACGCGTGAAGAAGATCTGCGAGACGATTCTCGACGCGATCGGCGACACGCCGATGGTGCGCGTCAACCGGATCACGAAGGACGTCGTCAGGGGCACGGTCCTCGTGAAGCTCGAGACGTTCAACCCCGGCAACTCGATCAAGGACCGGATGGCCGTCAAGATGATCGAGGACGCCGAGCGCGCCGGCCTCCTGAAGCCGGGCGGCACGATCGTCGAAGGCACCTCGGGCAATACCGGCATGGGCCTCGCCATCGCCGCCGTCGTCAAAGGCTACCGCTGCATCTTCACCACGACCGACAAGCAGTCGAAGGAGAAAGTCGACGCGCTCAAGGCGTTCGGCGCGGAAGTGATCGTGTGCCCGACCAACGTCGACCCCGAGGATCCGCGCTCGTACTACTCGGTCTCGTCGCGCCTCGAGCGCGAGGTGCCGAACGCGTGGAAGGCGAACCAGTACGACAACCTCTCGAACACGCAGGCGCATTACGAGCAGACTGGCCCCGAGATCTGGGAACAGACCTCGGGCCGCGTGACGCACCTGGTCGTCGGCGTCGGCACCGGCGGCACGGTCTCCGGCGTCGGCCGGTATCTCAAGGAGCGCAACCCGAAGATCAAGGTGTGGGGGATCGACACCTACGGATCGGTGTTCAAGAAATACAAAGAGACCGGCGTCTTCGACAAGCACGAGATCTACCCGTACATCACCGAAGGGATCGGCGAGGACTTCCTGCCGAGGAACGTGGACTTCGGCGTGATCGATCACTTCGAGAAGGTCACCGACAAGGATGCCGCGATCATGACGCGGCGCATCGCGCGCGAGGAGGGGATCTTCGGCGGCAATTCGGCCGGCGCCGCGATGGCCGGCCTCCTGCAGCTCAAGGACCACTTCGTCGACGACGACGTCGTCGTCGTGATCTTCCACGACCACGGCTCGCGGTATCTCGGCAAGATGTTCAACGACGACTGGATGCGCGAGAAGGGGTTCATCGAGAAGACCGGCATGGCGGCGCGCGATCTCGTCGCGATGCGGCTGTCGGGCGAGCTCTGCGCGCTCGACTCGAACGAGCCGGTCGAGCACGCCGTCCGGCTGATGAGCGAGCACGACTTCTCGCAGATCTCGATCACGCGCGACAACCGGCTGGTCGGATCGCTCAACGAAGCGCACCTCTACGACGCGCTCGTGCACGACCCCGACGTGAAGGCGCAGCCCGTCGAGACGATCATGCAGCCGGCGTTTCCGTTCGTCGACGTCTCGACGCCGGTGGAGCTGCTGTCGACGATGATCACGCCGCACAATCCGGCGGTGCTCGTGCGCGACTTCAAGACCGACAAAACGTTCATCATCACGCGGTCCGATGTGATTCGCGTGCTGTAGAGGCCAGGACGCGTCATGCCCGACCCCGACTCGCACGAGCCCTCGACGCCCTGGCGGCTGATCGCGATTGCGACGATCGTCGTCGGCACGGCGATGCTCGTCGGTCCGCCCGCCGGGGCGCGCGGCCTCGCCGCGGTGTCCGCGCTGGTGCTCGTCGCGCTGATCCTCTTTGCCGTGAGCCGCCCGTCGCCGGCCCGTCCCGACGACGCCGCCGTCGATCCGTGGATCGTCCTCTGCAACTGCCCGAACGTGCAGGCGGCGTTCTTCGTCCGGGCCGCGCTCGAAGGCTCGCAGATCGAGTCCTTGATTCCGGACGAGCACATCGCGAACATGCGATCGGAGCTCGTGACGGCGATTGGCGGCGTGCGCGTGTGGGTGCGCGCGAGCGATTTCGATCGCGCATCCGATCTGCTGGCCTCGGCTGAACCACGGGAGCGCTCCAGATGATTGACGATGCCGTGCGCGCGCAGCTTGCGGCGCTCCTCGACTGGCGCGACGCGCACGCCGGCTTCCGCGCCGCGGTGAAAGGGATTCCGCCGAAGCTGCGCGGCGCGGTGCCGCCGGGGTGGGAATACTCCGCGTGGCAGCTCGTGGAGCACATCCGGATCGCGCAGCGCGACATCCTCGACTTCTGCGTCGCGAAGACGTACCGCGAGAAGAAGTGGCCCGACGACTACTGGCCGGCCTCGAGGGCGCCGCGTTCGGCCGGCGCGTGGACCGGATCGCTCGCGGCGTATCGGCGCGACGTCGCCGCGCTGCAGCGGCTCGCGCGCGATCGCCGCTTGGATCTCTCCGCCGCGGTGCCGCGCGGCCAGGGCCAGACCTACCTGCGCGAGATCCTCCTCGTCGCCGATCACACGGCGTATCACGTCGGCCAGCTGATCACGCTGCGGCGTACGCTCGGCATCTGGAAATGACCGCCGGCTTGCAATCGCCGCGGCGATCCGCTACGCTTCTGTTTAACTGAACGATTAAATGAAACGATTAAAAACGAAGAAGACAGAAAAGACAGGGAAGACAGAACGGACGACGAAGACGCGGCACGCGCCGACTGCGCGCAACCGCGACACCGAGCAGCGGATCCTCGACGCCGCGCACGGGGTCTTCGTCCGCCGCGGCACCGCAGGCGCCCGCATGCAGGAGATCGCGGCCGACGCGCAGGTCAACCAGGCGCTCCTGCACTACTACTTCCGCAGCAAGGAGCAGCTCGCGCGCGCGGCCTTCGAGCGTGCCGGCTCCCAGCTCATGCCGGCCGTGATCCGCGCCGTCGCCTCGGACGATCCGCTCGAGGAGAAGGTCGCGCGCGTGATCGCCCTCGAGCTCGATCACCTCTCGCGCGCGCCGTATCTGCCCGGCTACATCATCGGCGAGGTGGCGCACCACCCGGAGCGCGCGCAGCAGCTGATCGCGGCGATGACGCACGGCCTGACGCCGGAGGACATCCGGCCGCGCGTCTTCGGCGCGCTGAAACGGCAGATCGACGCGCGCGTCGCGGCCGGCGCGATGCGGCCGATCGCGCCCGAATCCTTCATGGTGAACCTCGTGTCGCTGTGCATCTTTCCCTTCGCGGCGCGCCCGCTGCTGCAGGCGATCCTCGGCCTCGACGGCGCCGGCTTCGAGCGCTTCATCGCGCGGCGCCGCCGCGATCTGGTCGAGTTCTTCCTCGGAGCGCTGCGGCCATGACGCGCCTCTCCCTCGGCATCCTCGCAGCGGCGTGCGGCGTCGCCGCGCCGGCGCTCGCGCGGGCGCAGGCGGCGGCGGAGCCGCTCCAGCTCGCGGCGCTGCAGCGCGAGGCGCGCGAGGCGGACGCGCGGAGGCGCGAGCTCGAGCTGCTGGCGTCGCAGGCCGACCTGCGCGTGCGCAACATCGACGTCGAGCGCCTGCCGGCCGTGACCGCGAGCGGGCAGTCGCAATATCAGTCCGACGTGCCCACCGCGCCGTTCGCGCTGCCCAATGGCGAGCCGGCGTTCGCGACGCCGCGCTTCACCTACGACGCGTCGCTGCGCGTCGACCAGCGGCTGTTCGATCCGTCGATCGACGCGCGCCGGGCGCTCGTGCTCGCCGACAGCGCCGACGCGCAGGCTCGCGTCCGCACGTCGCTGTTCGCGCTGCGGCAGGAGGTGAACGACGCCTTCTTCGCCGCCGCGCTGCTGCAGGAGCAGCTCGGCGCGGTGACGGCGTCGATCGACGAGCTCGACGCGCGGCTGCGCGAGACCTCCGCGCGCGTGCGCGAAGGCGCGGCGCTCGTTGGCGACGCGGCCGCCGTCGAGGCGACGCTCCTGCGATCGCGGCAGCAGGCCGACGAGCTGCGCGCCTCGCGCGCCGCCGCCCTGGCGCGGCTGTCGCGGCTCACCGGCCGATCGATTGACGCCGCCTCGCCGGCCGCGATGCCCGATCTGAGCGCCGCGGTCGCCGACACGCGTGCGACGCTCGATGCCAAGCGTGCGAGGCCCGAGTACGAGCAGTTCGATCGCGCGCGCGACCGGACGGCGCGGCAGCAGGACCTTTCCGCCGCCGCGGAGCGCCCGCAGCTGTCGGCGTTCGGCCGCGTCGGCTACGGCCGGCCCGGCCTCAACTTCATCGACGATCGCGCCGAGACCTACGCGCTCGGCGGCGTGCAGCTGCAGTGGAAGGCGTGGACGTGGGGCGCCTCGTCGCGCGAGCGCGACGCGCTCGCGATCCAGCGTGACATCGTCGCCGCCGAAGAGGCGGCGTTCACGAGCGGCGTGCGGCGCGCGATCGAAAGCGACCTTGCGTCGATCGATCGGCTGCGCGCCGCGCTCGCCTCCGACGACCGCATCGTCGAGCTGCGGGAGGCGATCGACCGCGCGGCGCGGGCGCGGCTCCGCGAAGGCGCGACGACGGCCGCCGAGTACGTCGATCGGCAGACCGAGCTGGTGACGGCCGAGTTCGATCGCGCGCGGCATCGCGTCGAGCTCGCCGCTGCACAGGCGCGGCTGCTGACGACGCTCGGATTGGAGGTGCGGTGATGCGAACCAAGCGCAGGGCGACCCTTTCAGAGTCGCCAGGCGAGGCTGAAAGCCTCGCCCTACACGTGATCGCGTTGCTGACATCCTGCCTTGTTTCTGCGTCCGCGTGCGCCCGCGCGCCGCAGCCCGACGCCTACGGCAACGTCGAAGCCACCGAAGTCGTCGTCTCGTCCGAGGCGGCCGGCCGGTTGTTCAGATTGGCCGTCGTCGAAGGGCAGACGCTCACCGCCGGCGCCGTCGTCGGGGAGATCGACGCGACGCAGCTGAACATCGAGCGCGCGCAGGCGGCGGCGCAGCGCGGCGCCACCGCTTCGCGCGTGGACGAAGTGCAGCGGCAGATCGCCGTCGTCGACGCGCAGCGCGCGGCCGCGGCCGCCGAGCGCGACGCGGCGCGCGCGCAGCGCGACGCCCTCGTCTCGCAGCACGAGATCGCCGGCCGCACCTTCGAGCGCACGAGGCGTCTCCTCGCCGAGCAGGCCGCCACCGCGCAGCAACTCGATCAGGCGGAGCGCGATTACCGCGTGCTCGGGGATCAGATCAAGGCGCAGGAGGATCGGATCCGCGCGCAGGAGCGGCAAGTTGCCGCGCTCGGCGATCAGATCCGCGCCGCGCGCGCGCAGGAGCAGACCGTGAAGCACCAGGTGGCGTCCGCCGACGCCCAGGTGGACCTCGTCGCCGAGCGCATTCGCAAGAGCGAAGTGCGCAACCCGGCCGCGGGCACGGTGCTGACCACCTACGCGAAGACGGGAGAGATCGTGCAAGTGGGCCAGCCGCTCTACCGGGTCGCCGATCTCGCCGTCGTCGAGCTCCGCGCGTACGTGACGGAGCGGCAGCTCGCCGGCGTCCGCATCGGCCAGCAGGCGCTCGTGTCGATCGACGTCGGCGGCGGCCGTCAGACGCTGCCGGGGACGGTCTCGTGGATCTCGGCGCGCGCGGAGTTCACGCCGACGCCCATTCAGACGCGCGAGGAGCGCGCGGACCTCGTCTACGCGATCAAGATCCGCGTGCCGAACGATCGGGGCCTGCTGAAGATCGGGATGCCCGCCGACGTGCAGTTCGTCGAGAACCGGGCGGCGCGATGACCGGAACACCTCCGTCCCCGGCCGTCGCCGTCGAGAACGTCGAAAAACGATTCGGCGCGACCGTCGCGCTCGCCGGGATCTCGTTCGAGGCCGCGGCCGGCGAGCTCTTCGGGTTCGTCGGGCCGGACGGCGCCGGCAAGACGACGCTGTTTCGGATCCTCGCGACGCTGCTCGTGCCCGACGCGGGCCGCGCGCGCGTGCTCGGCCGCGACGTCGTCGCCCAGATGTGGGCGCTCAGGCCGCGCATCGGCTACATGCCGGGCCGCTTCTCGCTGTACCCCGATCTGAGCGTCGTCGAGAACCTGCGCTTCTTCGCGTCGGTGTTCGGCACGACGGTGGAACGCGAGCGCGCGCGCATCGCGCCGATCTACAGCCAGCTCGAGGCGTTCGAGGACCGGCGCGCGGCAGCGCTCTCCGGCGGCATGAAGCAGAAGCTCGCGCTCTGCTGCGCGCTCGTCCATCGCCCCGAGATTCTGTTTCTCGACGAGCCGACGACGGGCGTCGATGCGGTGTCGCGCCGCGAGTTCTGGGATCTGCTCGGCGACCTGAAAGGCTCGGGCATGACGATCGTCGTGTCGACGCCGTACATGGACGAAGCGAACCGGTGCGACCGCGTCGCGCTCATGCAGCGCGGCCGGCTGCTCGCCACCGACGCGCCGCAGCGGATCGCGGCCTCCTACGGACGGCCGCTCGTCGCCGTCCGCACAGCGGACAGGTACCGCGCGCTCCTC
>QHWK01000846.1:2109-3425 GCA_003223775.1 Acidobacteriota bacterium | reverse complement strand
CGTCAGCGAACGCGGCGTCGGCACGACGGTCACGATCACGCTGCCGATCGCGTGAGCATGGGTTTCAAACGGTAGCGCAGCCCTTCAGGCTGCCCGGCACGGACGACGATTCACGCAGAACCCGCAGAACCCGCAGAGTCTCTTGTCTAAGAGATTCCGCCGCGCGCCGCCGTGGCAGGCCTGAAGGCCTGCGCTACCGTGGCCGCCGTCATTTACCGTCAGGCGAAAACACCAGCAGCACATTGCCGCGCATGCCGCCCCATTGGCCGTAGCCGGATGTCGTGACGACGACGCCGTTGGCGATCGCGGGACCGCCGACGTCGATCGAGCCGCCGGTCCCCTTCGCGCCGTTGACCGTCTCGAACTCGCGCGCGGTGTCGAAATCCCACAGCACGCGGCCGTCGGACGTGGAGAACGCGCGGAAGTGGCCGTCGATCGAGCCGGAGAAGATCGCCCCGGCGGCGACGGCGGCCGGCGCCGACAACGCGGGACTGCACGACGGCCGATCGCCGCAGCCGTTGGGCCGCGCCATCCACGCCTGCTTCCCGTCGGCGACGCGCAGCGCGAAGAGTCCTCCGCCGACTTCGCTGCTCAGCCCGCCGCGGCCGCGCGCCTTCGGATCCTTGAACGTGATGTCGGAGAGCGGCACGAACATCAGGACGCCGTCGGTGGCCGAGCCCCACTCGATGCCGCCGAGCTCCCCGCCGCGGCCGATCGTCGCGCTCCACAGCTTCCGGCCCTCGTGATCCGGATCGAAGGCGTGCACGACTCCCGATTTCTGCCCCGCGAGCAGCACGCGCCGGCCGCCGCCGAGCGCGACGAGCACCGCCGACTGCCCGAAGTCGTGATCGGGGCCAGCCTTCTGCGGGCAGTTCGTCGTGTCCGCGGTGCCGCACGCCATGGTGAACGCATCGCCGGCGGTTGCCTGCACCGACCACTTGATCCGACCCGTGTCGAGATCGAGCGCCGCGACGGCGTCGCTCGTCGCCGGCGCCGGCTCGGAGTACGCGTCGCCCGTCGCGATGTACATCGAGTTGGTCTGCGCGTCGATCGTCGGCGCGGACCAGACCGCCGCGCCCGACGGGCCCCACAGCTGAACGCCTTTCGCGTTCTTCGCGCGCGGCGTCGCCGGCTCGCCGATCGTGAACGTGCGCCAGACCTGCTCCCCCGTCGCAGCGTTCAGGGCGACGACGCTGCCGCGGAACGTGCAGCACTCGTAGGCAGGCAGCGCGCCGACGCCTTCCTCCGCCGACGCGATCGGCACGAAGAGCCGCCCGCGGTACAGCACCGGCGATCCCGTGATGCGCGCGGCGCGG
>QHWK01000846.1:0-2017 GCA_003223775.1 Acidobacteriota bacterium | reverse complement strand
CCGGCGATCGTTGGATTCGCCGCCGCGGCGTTCTCGCCGTCGAATCCGTACGCCCATTTCAGCTTGAGCGCCGGCACTTGCGCAGCGGTGAATCCCGGACGGCGCTGGTTCCGATCGTTGGCGAGCGTGGCGCCCCACGCGCGCCAGCCCGAGTCGTCGAGGCGAACCTCGGGCGCCGTCTCGCATCGCGGCGCCGATGCCGCCGGCGCGGCGTCGGATCGCACGGTGGAGAGATACGTCGCGATCGCGCGCCGCTCTCCGGCCGTCAGCGCTTCGCCCTGCACGCGCATCACGCCCGTCTCGAGAGACGCGACGATGCGATCCACGGTGAGCGCGGCGATCACGTCGCGCGGCGGCACGCGCGCGGCGCCGCCGGCTTCATGACACTGCTGGCAGTGCGCCGCATAGAGCGCGGCGCCCGACGGCTGCGCCGCCGCGCCCGGCACAAACGACACAAAGGCAAGAACGAAAAACAGAAACGACACATTGGGAAGAGCGGCAGAGCGGGTCACGCGCGCGATTATACGCGCCGGCGGCGAACGCTCAGCGCGCGGCGGAGTCGCGGCGATCGTCGCGGCGATCGTCGGCGTCGACGATGGCCTGCGGCGCGGGTTCGGCGATCGATTGGCCGCCGCGATGGCGGAGGCGGCTCAGCGCGAGGCCGACGAACGCGGATGCGAGATAGCTATATGCAATCAACACGAGCATGAAGCGCGGGTGCGTCGCGATCAGCATGATCGCCGCGGCGACGAAGATGAGGACCGTGTAGGGGCGCCGCGCCTGCGAGTCGAGCGTCTTGAAGCTGCGGAACCGGATCGTGCTCACCATGAGCGCCGCCGGCACGATCACCATGGCGATCGCCGGCAGCGCCGCGCGGTAGTCGTACAGACCCCACGGATACGCATAGACAGTTGCCGCGGGAATCGCGGCGGCCGCCGGACTCGGCAGGCCGACGAAATATCGCTTGTCGCCGCCGGGGCGCGCGCTCTGGATGTTGAAGCGCGCGAGGCGCATCGCGGCGGCGGCGACGAAGAGAAACCCGGCCGCCCATCCGAGGCGGCCGAGCGAGGAGAGCCCCCACGCGAACGACAGGATCGCCGGCGCGACGCCGAACGAGATGATGTCCGCGAGCGAGTCGAACTCGACGCCGAACTCGCTCGTCGTGCCGGTCATCCGCGCAATGCGGCCGTCGAGCATGTCGAGCACGATGGCGAAGCCGATGAAAGGCGCGGCCGTCTCGTACTCGCCGCGCATCGCGTAGACGACGCACGCGTACCCGCAGAACATGTTGCCCATCGTCAGCAAGCTGGGCAGCAGGTAGACGCCGCGACGCAGCCGATTGCGGCGCGGGCGGTCGCTCGCGCGCCGCAGGAACCGCAGCCGACCTTCGCTGTGATCGAGCATCGTCGGTCGCACCAGGGTTCAGTGTAGCACTGCGATGATGGTCTCGCCGCCGCGGACGGTCTGTCCGACCTGAACCTTGATGTCGGCCGTCGGCGGCAGGAAGATGTCCATGCGCGAGCCGAACTTCATGATGCCGTAGCGGTCGCCCGCGCGCACCTCATCCCCGGTCTGCGCGCGGCAGACGACGCGCCGCGCGAGGACGCCGACGACCTGCCGCGCGACGATCGTCTGGCCGTCGTGATCGATCCAGATCTCGCTGCGCTCGTTCGCGCTGCCCGCGTCGTGCCGGTACGCCGGCAGGAATCGCCCCGGCGTGAACGCGACGCTCGTGATCCGTCCCGATGCCGGAATGCGGTTGACGTGCACGTCCATCGGCGACAGGAAGATGCTGACCTGCGCCCACGATCCCGGCGGCGCGGCACCGGCAATCGCCGGGCCCGCGACGAGCACGCGGCCGTCCGCAGGCGAGAGCACGACGTCGTCGCGCGTCGGCGCGCGGCGATCGGGATCGCGGAAGAAGAAGACGAAGAACCCGGCGAGGACGAGAAAGAGGAGCGCCGCCGCGGCGCCCGCGGCCGGCAGCGCGAGCGCCCGCGCGATCGCCGCCGCCGAC
>QHWK01000135.1 GCA_003223775.1 Acidobacteriota bacterium | reverse complement strand
CGTAGATGAACACGTTCGCGTCGTCGCCCTGCTTGGTGACGACGGTGTGCGTGTGCGACCCGCGGCAGGTCTGCACCGTCGTCACGAGCTTCGGATGCTTGACGTCTCCGATGTCGAATACGCGGATGCCCCGCACGCGCAGCTTGCTGATCGGCTCGGGCACGCCCTCGAAGCCGCAGTCGCTGCGGCTGTTGGTCGCCTCCGACGACATGAACAGCAGGTTGCGGTAGACCGACACGTCGTTCTGCGACGCGGGACACAGATACGTCTGCATCAGCACCGGCTTCGAGGGATTCGAGATGTCGTAGATGTCGAAGCCGTTGTAGTTGCCCTGGATCACGAGGTTGCCCGAGAACGCGAGATCGGAATGCGTCGAGCCGAGCGTCTTCCCCTTCGGCGGCGTCGTCGACATCATGCGCATGTTCCACGCGGCCTGCGCCGCGTCCCAGCGGCCGGGCCGCAGGCCGACGCGCGGATCCGGCGTCGGCGCCGTGGCCGAGACGATCGGCGTCACCGGCGGCGGCATCACAGCGGGCGGCGGGGGCGGCGGCGGCGGCGGGTTGCCGCGGCCTGCGGGCGCGGGCGGCGCCATCGTTTCGGGCGCCGCAGACGGTGCGGCGGCCGCCGGCGTCGCGGCCGGTGCGCCGGCGGCTGGCGGAGCCGCAGCGGGCGGCGGCGCGGGCGCGGCCGCCGGAGCGGCGCTCGGCGGAGCGGCGGGCGCAGCCGGCGCCGACGCCTTCGTCCTGGAACTCGCGCACGCGGGCACGGCCAGCGCCGCCGCGCCGACGCACGCGGCGACGAGCAGGCCGTCGATCAACCACGGTCTCATCGTTCTCATTAGCGGCTCCCCAGCATTTCGTGCATCCGATCGATCTCGATCGACTGATCGGCGTACACATCCGACGCGAATTTGTAGATCGTTTCGTCCTGCGCGGCGCCGTACGCCTTGAACAGCGTGTCGACCATGTCGATGGCGCCCTGGTGATGCTTGATCATCCCGGTGAGGAACAGGCGATCGAATTCCGGACCGCGCGCGCGATCGAGCTCCGCCATCTCCTCGTCGGTCAACATGCCCGGCATGAGCATCTCGTGGGTCATGCCGTTCATCGTCATCTTGTGGCGCGTCGAGGCCGCGTCGGGAACCTCGAGGCCGCGATCGCGCAGCCACGTCTGCATCATCGCGATCTCGTCGCGCTGCCCGACGACGATGCGCTCGCACAGCACCGCGACGTCGGACCGCGCGCCGTGCGACGGCGCCCACCCGGCCATGACGACCGCCTGCGCATGATGAGGGATCATGCCCGACATGAACTCGACGTCGGCGTCGCTGAACGGCAGCCGGCCGAGGCCGGGCGGCGTCGCGTGGAGACCCGAAGACGCGCGCGCACATCCGCTGCCGAACGCGGCTGCGGCCAGCAATATCGCTACTGCGAGGCGCGAGAGTGTTCCCATCCGTCCTTCTCAGCGACGTATCGTAGTCGATTCAACGCCCCGATGTTTGCCGCAATGGTTTCATGATGATCGCCGGTGTGGCCGCTGTTTTGCTCAACCGGGGATGCAGAGCAAAAGCATGGACGGTCCCGTTCGTCTGCGAGCCTTGCTGAACACCGGGCCTATCGTGCGCCTCGTCGGTGCCCACGATCCCCTCGGCGCCCGCGTGGCGGCGCGCGCCGGATTCGACGGCGTCTGGGCCAGCAGCCTCGAAGCGTGCGCGTCGCGCGGTCTGTCGGATACGGGAGTGATCACGATGCGCGAGTGCCTCGCCTCCGCAGTCGCGCTTGCCGCATCGGTGCCGATACCGGTGGTTGCCGACTGCGATACCGGCTTCGGCGACGCGACGGCCGTCGCAAAAATGGTGCGCCGGTTCGAGGCGGGTGGCATCGCCGGAGTCTCGATCGAAGACCAGTGCGCCCAGAAGATCAACAGCCTTGCAGCCGGCCGGCACGTCCTTGTGCCTGTTGACGTCTTCACGTCGAAGCTGCGTGCCGCCAAAGCGGCGCAGCGCCGCGGCGACTTCGTTGTCATCGCCCGCACCGAAGCGCTCATCGCAGGACTCGGCGTCCGCGAAGCGCTGCATCGCGCCGCCGCATACGCCGACGCCGGAGCGGATGCGATCCTCGTTCACAACAAGACGACTACGGCCGAGCCGATCGCCGATTTCCTCGCGGCGTGGCGACGCCGCGTTCCGATCGTCGTCGTGCCGACCAGTTATCCCGACTGCACCGCGGCAGAGCTGGAGCGCATGGGGGTCCGAATGGTGATCTACGCGAATCACGGGATGCGCGCCGCGATCCGGGCGATGGAGCAGTCGTTTGCGGCGATCCTGCGCGACGGCTGCACGCGCGGCGTGGAGGACGCGATTGCCTCAGTGCAGGACGTGTTCGATCTCCAGGCCGCCGATCGACGGGATTCCCTGGTCGTCGACCGTTGCGCGTGAGGATGGCGATGCCGATCTCGCGGTCGGTTTCCACGAAACCGCGAATCGCTTTCCCAGAACGGGAGAAGTCGTTCCATCGATGTTCCTGACTGCACCAGACGAGAGGACACCCAAGGGCGTCCGGCACTGGGCGGACGCCGAAGGCGCCGGTCGCGATCGCGCGCTGGCTGCGCCATGGTTCCATGCCGTTCGAGGCCGCGCCGGCGTCGACGTGTCTGGCGACGCTGACGTGTTTCGCGGACATCGCATTCCGCATGGCGACGGCACGCCGGACGGCGTCTTCGCCGAATGGAAATGGGATGGTCGCCGGTTGCGCGTCCGCAACGACCGCTACGGAGTTCACCCGCTCTTCTACTACGCCACGGCGAACGAGATCGCCGTCTCGACATCGGTCGCACGGCTGCTTGCCGGTGGAGCGCCGGCCGATTTCGATGGCGACGCCATCGCAGTCTTTCTCAGGCTCGGGTTTTTCGTCGGCGAAGATACGCCGTTCCGCGCCATTCGGGCCGTGCCGCCCGAGGCGAAGTTTGAATGGGAAGACGGGCGCCTGTCGATCTCCGGCGGCTACTGGCACGGCAAGCCGCAGGGACTGAATCGCGACGATGCGATTGATGCGTTCATCGCGCTGTTTCGGCGGGCACTCGAGCGCCGGATCGCGCCGGATGACAACTTCGCCGTTCCTCTGAGCGGAGGACGCGATTCGCGTCACATTCTGCTCGAGCTCTGCCGGCTCGGACGGCGTCCGCGCTGCTGCATCACCATTCCCCGGTACCCGCCGCGGGCGCCCGAAGACGAACGCGTGTCCGGGCTGCTGGCGGCCGCAGCAGGCGTTCCACACCGCATTCTCGATCAGCCGCCTGATCGTGGCAGCGTCGAATTGCGGAAGAACTGGGAGACGCACTTCTGCGCCGACGAGCATGCGTGGTTCGTTCACATGATCGATTATCTCGAGGCCGAGGGACTCGCGGTCTATGACGGATTGGCCGGCGGGCTGTCGGTCGCCGGGCGCTTTCTGAGCGCGGGGAACCTGCGCCTGTTCGAACATGGCCGGTTCCATGAGCTCGCCGAGGGCATTCTCGCGAGATTCGGCGTGCAGACCGAGGCCCACCTTTCGCAGCTGGTGAGCCCCGCCTGGCGCGAGGCGGCAGGGCGCGATCGGGCGCTCGAACGGCTGGCCGCGGAGTTGATTCGGCACGCCGACGCGCCCGATCCGACCAAGTCGTTCAACTTCTGGAATCACACGAGACGAGAGACCGCGCTGGTTCCGTATGCGTTGATGAACCGGCTGCCGGCGGTGTTCACCCCGTACATCGATCACGACGTGTACGAGCTTCTATCGTCGCTGCCGCCGTCAATCGTCTCGCCCGACCTGTCTTCGCCGAACAAGAGCTTCCATTCCGAAGCGATTCAACGCGCGTACGTCGAGCACGCCGACGTCCCATTCGAGAATTCGCACGCTCCGAAGCTGGACGCCCGGCCGCATTACCGGCAGTTCGGATCCCATGCCGCGCGTTTCATCGCCAGCCGAACGCGCAGACCCTTCACCCTGCTCAACAACGCGTACGTCTGGCCACGCGTGGCGATGTCGCTCGTCAGCCCGCATTTCGCGGAAAAGCGCGCATGGCTCCCTGCAGACCTGCTTTACATGTCGCAACTGGAGCACGCGGCGCGATCCGCTGCGGAATCGATCGGCAAGGCTTCGGACCCGTGATGATTTGAAACGCACTATACTCGCGCGTCGAAGTCCCCAGCCCGCAGGAGGCAGTGATGAGGATGACGCGTTTGATCGTCTCGGCCAGCGTCTTTGTGCTCGCATGCGCGCTCGCGGCGACCGAGGGCGGCGCCGGCGCAGCCGGTCGTGAACAGGCGGCGAGCCAGACACCGGCCGCCCGCGGCGGCGGCCAGCGCGGCGGCGGCCGCGCCGATGCTCCAATGCTCGGCGAAGGGACGCTCATTGCCGGCGTCTGGGGCACCGATGCGGTGCCCGTCGATTCGCGCGGCTGGGGCTGGATGGCGAAGTCGTACGTCAGCTCGAACTTCAAGCGTCCGTTCTACAACCGCGCGAAGGAGATGCTGTTCAGCGACAAGCAGGTCACCAGCTACACGATCAGCACCTTCGACCCGGACTTCTACTGCGAGGTGCGCAAGCACTACGCGTTCGTGTGGTTCGAGATGCAGCACAGCACGATGTCGTGGGACAACGTCGCGAAGATGATCGCGGCGTGCCCCGGTCCCGACGGCGCGGCGCCGATGATTCGCATGCCCGATCAGCTCGAGTCGAGCATTCAGAAGGCGACCGACATGGGGGCGATCGGCTTGATCTTCCCGACGATGCGCGACGGCAACCAGGCGCTGGAGGCCGCGCGGTACTCGCGGTTCCCGCCGTTCGGCCGCCGCAGCTCCGGCGCGGGGCAGGCCGGCTCGGTCTGGTCCGGCGTGCCGGGCGGTTATCAGAACACGTTCAACGACAACATGCTCGTCGTCGTGATGCTGGAGACGCTCGACGGCATCATCAACGCGAACGAGATCGCGAACACGTTCGGCATCGACGTCGTGATTCAGGGCAACAACGACCTCGCGCGCTTCTCTGGGTGGGCGCAGACCGACCCGCGATATCAGTCGCTGCTGACGGTGAGCCGCAACGCGACGCTGCACGCGGGCAAGTTCTGGGGCAACGCGGGCGCGCAGTATCTCACCGGCAACCCGCTCAGCCCCGACGTGCGGTTCGTGCAGAACGGGCCGTCGACGGACGGGTGGACGCCGCCGGCGCGCGGGCGCGGCACCGAGGAGCCGACCATTGGCGGGCCCGAGGGCCGCGGCCGAGGCCGCCGCGGCGGCGCCAACAAGTAACGTAAGAGCGCGTTGCAGAATTACCTGTAGCGCAGCCCTTCAGGGCTGCCCGGCGGCCATTTGGCAGGCCTGAAGGCCTGCGCTACCAGAGGCCGCCGGTAATTCTGATACGCGCTCTTAACTACCGGCCGGCGTCGAGGCTGTCGACGACGAACAGCTCGGAGTCCCGGTGCAGCGTCGTATACGCGTACTCCGCGAGGTCCGGCGTCACGAAGAGATACTGCACGCCGAAGAGCGGCGACGCATTCGAGGCGGCGACTTCTCCCAGCCTCTATGCTGCCGGCCAATCGATCCAGTTCGCGAAAGATCCGGAGGCGATCGTATGCATGATCATCGCAGCGCCGCGACGAAGCTCGCGGTCGTCGCAGCGCTCGCCGCGGCGTATGCGTCGGCGCGGCTGCCGCTTCACGGTCAACCGGCGCCGCCCTCGAGCGCGTCGTTCCAGCCCGCATCTGCGCTCTCCGCGCGAGCGACGTTCCAGAGCAGCGATCTGTATCGGCTGAAATCGGTCGGCGACGTGCAGATGTCGCCCGACGGCAGACGGATCGCGTACAGCGTCCAGAACAACGATCGTCCCGGCCGTCCGTACTCGCAGGTCTGGATTCTCGACGTCGCGACCGGCAAGGCGGTGCGCCTCGGATCGGATCAGGAAGCCGCGTCGGGCCCGCGATGGTCGCGCGACGGAGCGCAGATCGCCTATTTCGGCCGCGAAGAATCGGGCGCCGGCGTCGTCGTGTCGCGCCCGGACGGTTCGGGCGCCGTACTGCTCGCACCCGTGTCGGGCACGAACCATCCGCTGCCGTCGGACGGCGAGCGGCTGGCCTGGTCGCCCGACGGCAGGCAGGTGGCGTTCATCTCGGCGACGCCGGGCCCCGAAACCGAGAACGCCAACGGCGATCCGATGGTGATCACGCGGTATCTCTACAAACCGACGGCGTCGGAAGGGCTCACCCGCTTCAACGACAACCGCCGGCTGCACGTCTTCGTCGTCGACATCGCGAGCAGGCAGGTGCGGCAACTGACGCGCGGCGACTACTACGAGCACTCGATCGAGTGGTCGCCCGAAGGCGGCGAGATCCTGTTCGTCTCGAACCGCGAGCCGGATCCCGATCGCGTGTTCAATTACGACGTCTTCGCGGCACACGCCGCGAGCGGCGACGTGCGCCGGCTCACCGACACGCCCAACGCCGAGTACCGCCCGATCTGGTCGCCGAACGGCAAGATGGTGGCGTACCTCGGCACCCGCCGCAGCCTCACCTCCTCGGAGACGACGATGGAGGACACGCACGTGTGGGTGATGGACGGCATCGGCGGCAGCCGGCGCGAGCTGGTGTCGATCGACAACCGGCAGGGTCAGCCGCAATGGTCGCCCGCCGGCGACAGCGTGTACTTCACGGTGCAGGAGCGCGGGAACGTGCGCTTGTATCGGATGGCGACCGCGGGCGGCGCTCCCACTGTCGTCGCGCCCGCGCCGGGCGAACGCGGCAGCGTCGGATCATGGTCAAGGCGGTCACGTCGCTGAACCGCGAGCTCGTCGCCGGGAAGTCGATCGCCGACACCGAGTCGCTGCAGGTGAAGACCGCCGACGGGCTGAGCGTCGAGGCGTTTCTCACGCGGCCGCTCGACGTGAAGCCCGGCGCGAAATACCCCCTGATCGTGATGATTCACGGCGGGCCGCACGGGCAGCAGGGACCGGCGTTCAACATGAAGGCGCAGGTGTACGCCGCGAAGGGCTATGCCGCGTTGATGGTGAACTACCGCGGCTCGACCGGCTACGGCCAGAAATTCGCCGACGCGATCTTCAACGATCAGGACGGCGGCGAAGGCAGAGACGTGCTGGCGGGCGTGGACGCCGCGCTCGCGAAGTACCCGTGGCTGGACGCGAACCGTCTCGGCATCGAGGGCGGCAGCTACGGCGGCCAGCTCACCGACTGGCTGATCACGCAGACGCCGCGGTTCAAGGCCGCTGTTCCCGCCGCGGGCATCGCGAACCTGGTGAGCTTCAACTACATGTCGTACTACCACGACTATCTCGCGGTGGAGTTCGGCGTGCTGCCGCATCAGCAGTGGAAGCCGAACGACAAGGCGGCGCCGCGGCGGCTCTCCGATTTTCTCTGGGAGCGATCGGCGCTGCGCTACGTCGACAAGGTGAAGACGCCGGTGATGTTCGTGCACGGCGAGAACGACAACGACGTGCCGATCGCCGAGGCCGAGCAGTATTTCATCGCCCTCAAGGACGCCGGCGTCGAAACGATCATGGTGCGGTATCCGCGCGAGGGGCACGGCGTCCGCGAGACGAAGCATCAGATCGACGTGATCGATCGCTCGATCGCGTGGTACGAAAAACATTTCCATGCCGGCAGCGCGCCGAGCCAGCAGCTCGACAAACAGTCGTAACGAGCCCGCGGAAGAATTGACGACTCGGGACGCGCGGAGGTTCACGGCATGTACTTCGACTTCGGCAGCGCGATCATCAAGCCGGAGTCCGAGCCGGTGCTGAAGGAAATCGCCGCGGCGCTCGCGAAGAACCCGGCGCTCTTCGGCGCGTGGGTATTGTGCAGCGCCGTCGCCGTCGTCCCGGCGTGCGGCGGCGGCAATCACGCGGCGCCGCCGGCTCGCGGCACGTCACCTTCGACTGCGAACACGGCTCCGATCGACGTCTGCGCGATCGTGACCGCGGACGATGCGAAGGCGCTCTTCGGACCGCTGCCGATGCAGCCGCCCGCGACGACCGACAACGCAGGGTTCGGCGTCCGCGCCTGCATGTATATCGGTCCCGCGCTGTCGGGCGCGGGCGCGCAGACGCGCTTCGCGCGGCTGATGGTCCAGGCCGGCCGCACGAAGGACGCGGTGGACCTGCTGCAGGCCGACGCCGATCGTCGCAAGGCGACGGTCGATTTCGCCGGCGGCGGCGATGCGGCGAAGCGCAGCGCGGACGGGATGTTCGTCTGGGAGACGAAGGGCGGCCTCTCCTGCACAGCGTCGATCGACGTCGGGTTGCCGTCCGCGCTCACCGCCGATACAGCGGCGGCGAACCTCGCCGATCTCTGCCGCAAGATTTTCGCCGCGGCCGCGCGTTGACCGAGCGGTAACGACACACGAACAGCGTAATTGCTGGGGCCTCTTCCTCGGACCTCAGGCGTTGAACCATTCTTGAGTGTCCGATTGCGAAATAGACATGACGCAATTCGCCGCGGCGTTCGCCGTTCGCGCTAACCGGCCGCAGGACGCGATCTTAGAAGGAGACCGCGAGTGGTCCGGATGTTGATGATCGACAGGAGGTGCACACGTCGACAATGGCGTGTGATTCGGATTCGATCCCATTCGATGCCACGCCAGGCTCTCACACCACCGACTCCGCCGCCGGCAACGCACTGGGCCGCATGCCATCGCGTGCTGCACGCGCTTTCACTCTCCCGCCTTCAAGCGGTCGTCGGCACGCTGGCGGGCCTCGCATCGATCACCGGTGCGGCGTTCTCGCTCGTCCAGTCCGCGCACCCGGTGGACACGGGCGAGCTCGTGGCGATCGTCCAGGACGCAGGCTCACGCCGCAGCGTCACGGGCGCGACGATCGAAGTGCTGACGCCGCAGGACGCGATCGTCGCGACGCTCACGCCCGATGCGACGGGTCGCGCGACGCAGGAGCTGAAAGAGGGCGTCTACATCGTGCGCGTCAGCCATCCCCGCTACTCGGCCGAGGCGCGCCGCATCCAGGTGCAGCCGCGGCAGACGACGGAGATCAGAGCGAACCTGCGATCGGGTTCGTCCTCGCCGCTCGAGCGCGCGGTCAATAGTGGCGTGGGCGCCGTGAAGAAGGCGCTTCGCTTCTGACGGACAACGCTACCGAAGGTACGGCGCGACGTTGGCGGCGATCTCCCGGAGCTCGGCGTCGGTCAGCGGTTATCTGCCTTGCCCCGCCACTCCCCGACGCCTGCGACACCGGAGACCTCGAAGTAGACGTGCGCCGTGCGCGGATCCTTTGCGGCGATCGCGTCGGCGTAGACGCCGAGCGCCTCGTCGACGGCCGGATCGTCGTAGCCGCCGGCCCCTGCGAGATGCGCGATCTGGACGACGATGTCGGGCGCTGAAGGAAGGACGTTGGCGATGAAGGCGCGCGCCTGCGCCGCGCCGTACGGCCGCGGCCGCGACACGGTCGGCCGGATGTGGACAACGATCGCCATGCGGCGATCGTTGGCGGCGCGGAACACGGCACGAAGCTTCTCGACGTGCTGCGGATTCTCGACGTCGACGTCGGAGTTGCCGAAATGCAGCTTGAGTCCGGTGCGCAAATGCGGATCGTTCGCGCAGCGCGCGATCTCTTCGAGCGCGTAGTCGCGCAGCGGGCTCACGCCGCAGAAGCCGACGAGGCGATCCGGGAACTGCGCCACCTGGCCGCTCGTCCAGTCGTTCTCCTCGATGACGCGCGCGCGTTCGTTCTGGACCGGCGTCGCGCGATTCGGGTTGCCGAACGCGTACGCCTGCGACAGCACGACCGCGCGCCGGATGCCGGCGGCGTCGAGCAGCGCGACGAGGTCGCGCGCGGTGATCGGCGCAATCTGCGACGCCGGGGCGATGACGGGACTGTAGAGATGCTGGTGATGGTCCGCGACCGGACGTACGTCGTCCTGCGGCGCCGTGAGCGGCAATGCGCCGAGCGACGCGACGACGAGGAGGGCCCCGAGTCCGCGCACGCGCGGCGATCTTATCTCGTCAGCCGCCCGATGCGATAAAAAGGGGTCGTACCCCTTTTTACGCAATGCGAAAAAAGGGGTACGACCCCTTTTTGTAACGAGCGCTACTCGATCGCGTGCGGCTTGAAGAGATCCGACACGTCGGCGGCGTTGGCGGCGTCGCCCAGCCAGGGATAACCCGTTCTCGGGCTGACGCCGAAGATCTCCTGCATGGTGCGCAGGAACGACGAGTGCGAATACTGAATCGTGTTGCTATAGGGTGCTGCCCCGACGTTGCCGTGCGCGTCTTTGGAGATGACGATGAACGGCAGCGTCTGTGCGGGGCTGTCGCCGCCTTCGCTCTCGTCCCACCACAGCACGATCGCCCCGTGATGCCGATACGCCTCTGACGCCATGATCAGCGGCACGGCTCTGGCCACGAAATTGTCGCCCTGTGCGATCCTCGCGGCGTCTCCGGTGAATACGCCGTAGTTGGTGGCGAGCGTCGTATGCATGTCGTTGAACTGATTCGGCGTGATCCAGTTGTAGTCGGCGACGGCGTCGTTCTGAAGGTCGAGCGCCAGTTGCTGCAGCGGCGCGTACTGCAGCCGCATCGTATTGGACGGCGTCGTGTCGCAGCCGCCGCTCGTATCGCTGAAGAACACCATGGGATTGTGCTTGGCCGCGTAGTTGAATTGCCGCGAGTAGTTGGAGGCGTTGAGGCCGGGGCTGGCGAACACGCCGCTCGTGCTGAACAACGGCACCGTCCACGCGCTCTCGGGCCGCGCGGCGTTCGCCGCATCGACGTCCGTGTCCTCCTGATAGGACCGCCACGTTCTGCGCGCCTTCGTCAAAAAGGCGCTGAGGTGCTGATCCGTCGTCTGGACGGTGTCGGCGGTGCAATCGGCGTGGTACGGGCTGTCGTCGTTGAACACGCCGAAGTTCGTGCCGGCTTCGGCCCAGATGTAGTTCGGCTCCGACGGATGCACGCCGGTGCCCGCGTTGACGTACGCATTCGCGAACGCGACCTGCCCGCTGATGCCGGAGGTTCCGTTCACCAGGCTGTTGATGAACGGCGCGGCCGGATTGAGAAATATCTGCTGGGGACTCGTCTGCGTCGCCGGCTGCGTCCAGTTGTGATTCTCCATCGCGATGACGAACACGGTCTTCACGCCGCGATCATCGTCTCCGCGTTCGTGTCGTTCGTCGCGCCGGCCGTCGGCGTGCGCACGGAAGCCACCGGATGCCAACGCGCCGGCGACTGCCAGCGCCAACACAGACCGTCGATACGTCGCCTTCACCATTGAACTGCCTCCTCCTGCGGCGTCGATGCCGCTGCAGTGACGATGGCAGTTCGGCGTGACGGCGCGATGTCTGCCGTATGACCCGGCGGAAAACTCTCAGGCGCGGCCAGTTGGCGATCGATCCTGTCGGTCGCTGTACGCTAAAGACGATGAGGAGCGAGGCGTTGGCAGAACAGCGGTTCACGATATCGGTGTCCGACGAGGCGATTGACGATCTGCGCCGGCGGCTGCGCCAGACCCGTTGGCCGGACACGGTGACCGACTCGGGATGGACATATGGACTCGACCTCGACTGGATGAAGTCGATCGCCGACTACTGGCTGAACCAGTTCGACTGGCGCGCGCAGGAACGCACGCTGAACGCCTTCCCCCACTACGTCGCGGACATTCGTGGATTGCGCATCCACTACCTCCATTTCCGTAGCAGGCACTCCAATGCCGTGCCGCTGGTCATCACGCATGGCTGGCCGGGCTCCTTCCTCGAGTTGCTGAAAGCCGCGCCGATGCTCGCCGATAGCGCGTCGGATCCGTTTCACGTCGTCGTGCCGTCGCTGCCCGGGTACGGGTTCTCGGAGCGTCCTTCCACGCCGGGCATGAACACGTTTCGCACGGCCGATCTCTGGGTCGAGCTGATGCGCGCGCTCGGATACGACCGCTTCGTCGCGCAGGGCGGCGACATCGGCGCGAACGTCTCGTCGGTGATGGCGTGGAAGCACGCGGCGTCGGTGATCGCGCTGCACCTGAATTACATTCCCGGCGCGTACCGTCCGTGGGTGGACGACACGACGCACAGCCTGTCGCCCGAGGAGATCGCGTTCCAACAGAACGCCCAGAACTGGTTCGACGAGAAAGGCGGCTACTGGCACGTACAGGCGACGCAGCCGCAGACACTCGGCTTCGCGCTGAAC
>QHWK01000863.1 GCA_003223775.1 Acidobacteriota bacterium | reverse complement strand
GGGCTCGCCTTCCCAGATGAGCGCCGCCTTGTTGCGGCGCGCGCCGCGAACATGGCGATCGAGGCAGTTGACGCTCGCGTTGATGCGCCCGCCGACGAACCACTTCGCGTGGGGCGGCTGCCAGTCGAGCACCGTGTCCCACGGCCGCGACCATTCGAGCTCGCCCGCGAAGCGCGCCCAGAATGCTTCGGGATCGCGGTCGGCTTCGTCGTAGATCCGCTCGTCGTTCGCGATCGCCTTCGCCTGAAACGACGGCGTCGGCGGAAACGTCCGGTCTTCGCGCAGCAGGTCGCTGAACTCGGCGGCGCCCTTGGGGTCCATGCGGCGAAGGATACAGCAAAGGCCGCAAAGGCCGCGAAGAACGCGAGACTAGCCTCCGAGCACGGCCAGCCGCGCGCGCACCTGCGCCGCGAGGTCGGCGTGGGCGACGGCGCCGAGGCGGAGGAACGCGCGATAGTGCTCGACCGCCATCGCCGCGTCGCCGCTCTCGTCGGCGACGACGGCGAGGTTGTAGTGGGAGCCGGCGTTGCGCGGGTCGAGCGTCACCGCGCGGCGCAGGAGATCGCGCGCGTCGGCGGTGCGGCCCGTCGCCTTCTGCACGAGCGCGAGGTTCACCAGCGACTCGACGTTGCGGCCGTCGGCGGCGAGCGCCGCGCGGAACTCGAGCGCCGCCGCGCCGAGCTGATTGCTGCGCATCAGCGCCACGCCGAGGTTGTTGTGCGCCCTGGCGTAGCGCGGATCGATCGCGATCGCCTGACGGAACTGCTTGATCGCGTCGTCCAGCTGATTGCGATCCTGGTAGAGCACGCCGAGGTTGTTGTGCACCTCCGCGCTGCCGTCGTTCTGCTCGAGCAGCGCGCGGTAGTGAACGAGCGCGTTGTCGAAATCGCCGATGCGTTGATGGTAGAGCGCGAGCCCCGTGCGCGCGCTCGTCGGCGGCGGCGCGGCGATCGGGGCGGTGGCGCGCGGCGCGGGTTCGGGCGGACGCAGCCTCGACGAGGAGCGCGACGGCTCTGGCGCGGACGGCGGCGTCGCACGCGGCGCCGGGCTCGTCGGAGATGCAGCCGTCGGCGCCCCCGGAGCCGACGCGAGCGGCGGAGTCGCAGTCGGCGGTGACAGCACAGCGGCGGACGGGCGAGGCAGCGCCGTGGTCGGCAGCGATGGCGTGCTCGGCGGCGGACTCGTTGATGGCGGCGCCGTGCTCGACGCCGGCGGCCTCGTCGGCGTCGTCGCCGGCGCAGGGATCGTGCGCGCGCGCGGCGGCGACACGGGCGGCGGCGTGTTGCGCGCCGTCCGCGGCGGCGCCGGTGCCGACGGCGCGAGCAGCAGGATGATCGCGCCGACGATCACGAAACCGACGATCATCGCGCCGGCGCCCCACAACAGGATCTCGCGCGCGGATCGGCCGCGCGTCGGCGCGGGACGCGGATAGCCGAGCGTCGCGAGCACCGTGTCGGCGCGCGTGCTGCGCGGCGCGGCGTCGTGCTCATCGCGTCGATCGCCCGGCTTGCGCCGCAGCGCGTCGAACATGCTGCTCAAGGTTCGGATCCCGGTCGTGCGCGCGCGCCGGCGTCGACGGCGGCCGCATCCCCAGCGCGCGCCTCCGCGGCGGTCAGCAGTTGGAGCTCCGCGCCGGGCGCCGCGGCCTTCAGGCGATCGACGTCGCGGCGGGCCGCCTCCACCTCAGTGTACGACCCGGCGAGCACGCGGCGCCAGCGGCCGCGCGTGCCCAGGTCGACGTCGGCGTGGAAGACGCGGAAGCCGTCTGCCTCGAGCCATCGCGTCAGCGCGTCGACGTTGGCGCTCGTCGACGACTCCGACGTCGGATACGAGCTGACGAGGATCGTGAGCGCCGCGTCGCGCGGCAGCTCGCGAGCGCGATCCGCATCCTGCGCGCGCCCGAACGCCGGCGCGCGATCGGCCTCGGCGGCGCGCGCCGTCGCGGCGACCAGGCCGGCGTCGAACCGCCGATAGAGAAACGCCGTCGCGCCGACGGCGATCGCCGATGCGAGCATCGCGAGCGCGAGCGCCGCGGCAAGCGACGCGCGCGGCCGAAGCCTGCGCAGGCTGTCGGCCGCCGGCCGCCGCAGCTCGAGGCCCGCAGCGGCGTGGTCGACCATCTCTGGCGTGATTCGCGGCGAGCGGATCGAGAAGCCGGTCAGCAGCGCTCGATCGCAGATCAGGTTGACGAGCCGCGGAATCCCGTTCGACCAGCGGTGCACGCGGCGCAGCGCGGTCGCGGTGAAGCCGACCGACGCACGCCCGCCCGCGATCGTCAGGCGATGCGCGACGTACGCGGCGACGCCGTCGGCGTCGAGCGGCTTCAGCTCGTACCGGATCGACACGCGCTGATCGAGCTGCCGGACCTCCGGCGACCGCAGGAGCGTCTGCAGGTTCAGCTGCCCGACAAGGATGATCTGCAGCAGCTTCTCCTTGTCGGTCTCGAGGTTCGAGAGGATGCGAATCTGCTCGAGCACCGGCAACGGCAGGTTCTGCGCCTCGTCGATGATCAGCACCGCGCTCGCGCGCAGCGGAATCAGCGACAGCAGGAAGTCGTAGAGCGCCTCGATCAGCTCCTGCTTGGTCACGTTCGCGAGGCGCCCCGCCTTCGCCTCCTCCCGCGAGACGACGCCGAAGTCCTGCAGGATGCGCTTCAGCAGATCCTCTTCGGTGAGGAATGGATTCAGGACGAGCGCCGTGAACGTCGTTCGATCGATCTCCTCGAGCAGCGCGCGGCACAGCGTCGTCTTCCCGGTGCCGATGTCGCCGGTGACGACGACAAAGCCTTCGCGCCGGCGGATGGCGTACTGCAGCAGATCGAACGCATTGGCGTGCGACTCGCTGCGATACAGGTACTTCGGGTCCGGCGTGAGGCTGAA
>QHWK01000862.1 GCA_003223775.1 Acidobacteriota bacterium | reverse complement strand
CCGTCGGCCTCGGCGCCTTCTTCATCGTCGGCGTGCGGTCGCTGCAGGCGAGCCTGCTCGGCGAGTTCTCGGTGCAGGTGGACGCCGGCGCGCCCGATATGTTCCTGCTCGACGTCCAGAAGCCGCAGGTGGACGGCGTCCGCGCCTTTCTCGGCGATCGCTCGCACGGCGCCGGCGAATTTCAGCTGATCCCCGTGATGCGCGCGCGCGTGATCGCCGTCGCCGGCCGCGAGACGACGCTCGACTCGCCGGAGGCAGTGCGGGAGAGCCGCATGTCGATCGGACGCGAGTTCACGATCACCTATCGCGATCATCTCGAGTCGAACGAGCGGGTGGTCGAAGGCGCCTTCTGGCGCAGCCCATCGACCGAGCCGGAAGTCTCGGTGGAGCGCGATCTCGCGGTGCGGGCGCGACTGCACGTCGGCGACACGATCCACTTCGACATCCTCGGCCGCACGCTGGCGGCGCGCATCACGAGCATCCGCGACGTCGAGTGGCGCGAGTCGAGGAACGGCGGGTTCGTGTTCGTGTTCCGTCCGGGCGTCCTCGATCAGGCGCCGCAGACCTACGTGGCGCCGCTCAAGGGACCGGGAGCGCCGGCCGACCGCGCGCGCTTCCAGCACGATCTGGTCGTGCGATTCCCGAACGTCTCGGTGATCGACTTCCACGAGATCCTCGAGACGATTCGCGACGTGATGTCGAAGGTGACGCTCGCGATCACCGTCGTCGGCGGGCTGGTCCTGTTCAGCGGCGTGCTGATCCTCGTCGGCGCCGTCGCGATGACGAAGTTCCAGCGCGTGTACGAGGCGGCGGTCTTCAAGACGCTCGGCGCCAACACGCGCACGATCGCGCGGATGCTGCTGTTCGAGTACGGCGTCCTCGGCTCGGTGGCCGGCGCCATCGGATCGCTCGGCGCCGTGGCGCTCACCTGGGGCGTTCTCTCCAGCCTCGACGTCCTCCGCAACAAGCCGCTCGCGACGCTGAGGGCCGAGTAGCGTCCGCGGCGTCCGGCCGCGCGGATGTTCACGCTCTGTCCGCGGCCGTTCATCTTCCTCCGGCGGGAGTGTTATGATCCGATGTTACGAGAGACGCCAATGGACCAGCAGACATACAAGGACGCGCTGCTCAAGAAGCGCACCGAGATACTTGGCACCGGCGGCATCAAGCCACTGCAGGCCTCGATGGAGAACAACACGCGCCAGGGCGACATGGCGGATCAGGCCAGCGGCAACAACGAAGTGCATATCCAGCTGAAGCTGAAACAGACCGACGCCAAGATTCTGCAGGCCATCGAGGAAGCGCTCATGCGCATCGACAAGGGGACCTACGGGATCTGCCGCGACTGCGGCGAGCCGATCGCGCCGGCGCGGCTGAACGCGATTCCGTGGACGCGCGTCTGCATCACCTGTAAGGAAAAGCAGAACGCGTGAGCGACCTCGTCGGGATCCTCCAGGAGTTCTACCGCGAAAAGCTCGCGATGCTGCTCAGCCACGAGTCGGGCGCTCGCCTCGTCGGCCAGTACGATCAGAACAACGCCTACCAGTACATCATCAACCGCGAAGAGGCGCAGCTCTCGTGGGTGGCCACCGCCATCGCGGAGCTCGGCGGCGCGGCCGCCGACGATCAGGCCCAGCCGGTGCGAGGGGGGAAGGGCGCCGACGCCGCGCGCGCCGTCTTCGAGGAGGACGCCCGCGACGCGCAGGCGTTCGTCGACCGCTGGCGGCCGCGCATCGATCAGATGGCCAACGCCCGGCACGCGAAGATGCTGCGCGTCATCCTCGGCGAGGTGCTCGAGGCGAAGCGCTTCTTCGAGCAGGCGCTCGCGGGCCGCACCGATCTGCTCGGCCGGCGCGCCGACACGCTCGAGCCGTCGCACGGCGTAGTGCTGCCGGCGCGGTGGATCGAGTGATTCGCGCCGCGTGGTGACCTGCGCCATCGCGCTGGGATCGAATCTTGGCGATCGGCGCACGCAGCTCGATTTTGCCGTGGCGAAGCTGCAGGCGCTGCTCCGCGGCCTTCGCGTCTCCCGCTATCACGACACCGTGCCGGTCGGCGTCCCCGGACCGCAGGGGCTGTACCTCAACGCCGCGGCGGTCGGCGGGACGCAGCTGACCGCGCGTCAGCTGCTCGAGGCGCTGCAGGGGATCGAGCAGGCGCGCGGACGGGAGCGTCCGTACGCGAATGCCCCGCGGACGCTCGATCTGGACGTGATTCTCTTCGGCGACCAGATGATTGACGAGCCCGGGCTCATCGTCCCGCATCCGCGCTTCCGCGAACGTCGCTTCGTGCTGGAGCCGCTGGCCGAAATCGCGCCCGACCTCGTCGATCCCGTCACCGGCAAGACCGTCGCCGACCTCGCCGCGTCCGCCCCCTGACCTCGATCCAGGATCTGATCCAGGATCCGATCCA
>QHWK01000861.1 GCA_003223775.1 Acidobacteriota bacterium | reverse complement strand
ACGCAATCTCGCCATAGCGATCGGCATCCAGGACTTCCGGCCCGAGCATGCGCGCCTGCACCTCGCGGCGTTTGTCTGCCGGGAGATCCGGGTCGAGCACTTCCAGGTCGCGGGCGTGAACGACGATCGACGCCGCGCCCGGCGGATCCGGCGTCAGCGAGCCTTCCGCCAGCCGCGCGCGGACGAGGTGATTGTCGGCGAACGCCGAGAACAGCCCCGACTTGTAGACCGAGATCGTCAGCGTCGATCGATCGACGTCGACGGCGAGAGCCGCCGCCAAGCCGGCGCGCGCGCGCTCCTCGCCGGCGGAGGCGAGGAATGCCGACGCCAGCGTCACGCAGATCAGGAATTGCCGCCTCATGCCTCAGAATCGCACGACCAGCCCGCCCGACGCGACCACGTTGTGGACGCGGCGGCCGGGCGTCGCGATCGAGAACCGGCGCGCGCCGGTGTAGACGTCGCGCACTTCGCCGCGAAACCCGAGCCACCCGATACCGCGCACGTCGACGCCGCCGCCGAAGCCGATCGCGCCGGCGTTGGTGTCCTGCTGCGCCGGGTTCGGACTGCGGTCGGCGCGCAGCTGCGATTCGGTGTACCGCGCGTAGCCGGCGCCGACTGCGCCAAAGACGGAGACGGCGCTGCGCGGCCGAATGGTGACCCGCACGCCAGGCGTGAGGTACAGCGACGCGTACTCGAGCGGCAGCGACGGAACACCGTTGAGCACGGTGAACGCCGGCGTCGCGATGAACGGCACGTCAAGGCGGAGATCGAACGCGGAGTGCTGCCAGAGACACCAGCCGAGCGTCGCCTGGTAGGTCGTGCCGCGGTCGAAGCGGAGGGTGGGCGCTTCAGTGGTGGCGCTGGTCGATCCGAGCAGCAGGCCGACGTCGGCGCGGCTGCCGGCGAACGCCGCCGCGCTCCATCCGGCGAGCGTCAGGGTCATGAGGAATCGCGTCGTCCACATGCCCGTTCGATGCCGGCGCCGCGCGCCGGTATCAGCCTACGACCTGGAACGTGCGTCGAGGATCGCGCGGACGAGCTCTTCGGGGACCGTCGCCGGGACGGCAGCGTTCTCATCGTCGAACGCCGCCTTCCCCAGCTTGACGGTTTCGGTGTAGCTGGCGAGATACCGCTGGCAGTTCGGGCACAGCCCGAGGTGGCGATCGAACGCGTCGCGGGCCGGCGCCGGCAGCTCGTGCGAAACGTAGTCGGCGATGAAATCCGCGAACTCGCGACAGGTCACGACGCGCTCACCTCGCAAAAGATCTTGATGGCGCCGTTCGGATTTTGCAAGCGCTCGAAGAGGTCTCGGTAGTTGTCGAGGCCGCGGACCGGATCGGTCAGCAGCTGGCGCAACCAGCCTGGATATTCCGCCTCGGCCTGCGACATGTCACGGACGCCGGTCTCGAAGTTGTCACGGCTCGCGTTCACGCTGCCGACCATCACCTTGTTGCCGAGAACGAACTCGAGGTTGATGCGATCGGCCGGCACTTCGAGCCGCTTGTCGCCGCCGGTGATGCTCGTCAGCACGAGCACCCCGTTCTTCGCCACCGCCTGCATGCTCTCGAAAACGACCGCCGACGATCCGGTGCCTTCGAAGATCAGATCGAATCGGCCCGACTGCTTCACCGCGTCGGTGATCGACCGTTCGGCGGTGTTGACGTATGTTGCGCCGATTGCTTCGAGCAGCCGCGCGTTCAAGTAGGGCTCCGGCGTCCGGCCGAACGCCGTCACCTCGAGGCCGCGCAGCCGCAGCACGAGCGCAGCGAGCAGGCCGAGCGTCCCGGTCCCCATCACCGCCGCCGTGCGCGGCCGCCATACCTTCAGGCGCCGCTGGATCTCGTAGGCTTGCGTGATCCCCTTCTGCGCTACCGTCATCGGCTCGAGCAGCACGCCGACATCTTTCAGCCCCTGCGGCACCTTGACGATGAATTGCTCGTCCTCGACGTAGTACTCGGTCACGTCGTCGGTCGTCATGTCCTGCAGGCCGATGGCGTCGTAGAGGCTCTTGCCCGGACGCCGCACGGTCGCGACGACGAAGTCGCCCGGCCGCAGGAATGAGACGTTCGGGCCGACCGCCTCGACCTGGCCGAAGCCTTCGTGACCGATCACGAGGAAATCGTAGCCGTCGGGCGCGGCGCCGTACTCCGCGGCGTTGATTTCCTTGTCGGTGCCGTCGACGCCGACGCGCAGGATCCGGACCAGCACGCCGCGCCCGTCGGGCACGTCAGACACCGACGGCCTGGCGAGCTCCGCGAGATGCACGCTGTTGGGCCGACCGGGCACGACCGCGATGGCTTTCATTGGCCTCTCCACTCTGTTGAAGCAGCTTGGCGACGAGCGCGGTCCATCCGGTCTGATGGCTGGCGCCGACCGCCGCGCCCGTGTCGCCGTTGAAGTACTCGTGAAACGGAACCAGATCGTGCCAGTTCGGATCGCGCTGGAACAGGTCGACGCCGCCGAACACCGGACGCCGGCCGTCAGCGTCGTCGAGGAAGATCCGCGTGAGGCGGCGTGAAATCTCCGTCGCCACCTCCTCGAGC
>QHWK01000860.1 GCA_003223775.1 Acidobacteriota bacterium | reverse complement strand
GTAGCCGAGCGCGAGGAGCTTCGGCTCGCTGAAGGCGGCGCCGAAGAACGAGATGCCGACGGGCAGGTTGTCGCCGGTGAATCCCGCCGGCACGATCAGATCCGGAAAGCCCGTGAGGTTCGCGATGTCGGTCGGCGACGGCGTCGCCGGCGTGGGCGCGCCGCTGTCGGCAATCATCGCCGGCCGCCGCGGCGACGTCGGGTAGACGATCGCGTCGAGCTTCTGCGCCGCGAGCATCCCTTCGACCGTCGCCCGCACCATCGGCAGACCGTGGGTGTACACCGACGTGTAGCGATAGTCGTCGAGCGTGCCGCTCTCGGCTTCGCGCTTGAACAGCGTCCAGCGGCCGGGGTTCGGGCCGGCGCCGTCGGCGCGCACCGCGTTGAACTTCGCCGCGCGCTCGATCATCTCCTCGAGCGTCTTCGGGTAGCCGGGTCCGGTCGTCTTCAGGTACTCGGCGATCTGCGCGTGAAATTCAGGGCGGCGGATCGCGTTGTAGAACTCCTGCTTCGCGTCGAGCAGCCATTTCGGGTAGCGCACGTCGACGATCGACGCGCCCGATTGGCGCATCGCGTCGAGCGCGGCGTCGATCACCCAGTCGACGTCCGCGTCGGCGCCGAGGAAATCGCGCGCGACGCCGATGCGCGCTCCCTTCAGCGCGTCGGCCTTCAGGTACTTCGTGTAGTCCTGCTCGAACCTGCCCTCGCTCTTCTTCGTCGCGGCGTCGGCAGGATCGACGCCGGTCATCACGCCGAGCGCCGCCGCGACGTCGGCAACGCTGCGCGCCATCGGCCCGCCGGTGTCGAAGGTCAGCGACAGCGGAATGATGCCGCTGCGGCTCAGGAGCCCGTGCGTCGGCTTCAGACCGACGATGCCGTTCGACGTGGACGGACCGCGGATGGATCCGCCGGTGTCGGTGCCGAGGCCGAACGGCGCGTACGCGGCGGCGATCGCGACGCCGGTGCCGCCCGACGATCCCGACGGTGTCCGCGTGAGATCGTGCGGGTTGAGCGTCTGGCCGCCGAGCGAGCTGCGCGCCGGCCCCGAGGCGAACTCCGACATGTTCAGCTTCGCGAGCACGATCGCGCCGGCCGCGCGCAGCTTCTTCACGACGAAGGCGTCTTCGCGCGGGATCGATCCTTCGAGCAGCACCGATCCGCCCGTCGTCGGCAGATCGGCGGTGTTGTAGTTGTCTTTCAGCACGACTGGGATGCCGTGCAGCGGCGAGCGCGCGCCTTTCGCCTTGCGCTCCGCGTCGAGCGCGCGCGCCGTCTCGACGGCTTTCGGGTTCAGCGTGAGCACGGCGCGCAGCGCCGGCCCCTGCCGGTCGTAGGCCTCGATGCGCGCGAGGCACAATTGCACGAGGCGCTCGGAGGTCAGCGCGCCGGCGTCGAACGCGCGGTTGATGTCGGCGATCGTCAGCGCGTCGAAGTCGACGGTCTTCGCGGCGGACGTCGGCCGCGTCGAGACGACGAGCGCGAGCGCAAGCGCGGCGAGCATCAGGTATCGCTTCATGGCGGCCGATTGTAGTGCGGTAACATGCGCTGCGGAAACCGCGTATGACGCCCGTGCTCGAAACGCCGCGCCTCGTGCTGCGTCCGCTCGCGCTCGAGGACGCCGACCAGATTCAGGACCTGTTCCCGCACTGGGAGATCGTCCGGTACCTGGCGAACGTGGTGCCGTGGCCGTATCCGCCGGACGGTGCGCTCACCTACATCCGCGATCTCGCGCTGCCCGCCGTCGCGCGCGGCGACGAGTGGCTCTGGACGCTGCGCCTGAAGACCGAGCCCGACCGCATCATCGGCGCCATCGCCCTCAGCTCGGGCGGCCGGTCCTGCGCGTGCCGAAGGCCGTCACGAACACGGCGTCGCGCCGCATTTCCGAGAAACAGGGCATGCGCGTCGTCGCCGTCGAGGAGCGCGACCACGTCTCGGGCCGGCATCCGGCCGAGATCTGGGAAATCACGGCCGAGGAATGGCGCCGCCGGCGCGCGCCGCGCGGGTAAGATAGCGCGTCACGACTCGGCCAAGGAGGTCGACACATGATGCGACGTCTCAGCGCTTTGCTCGTCGTCTCGCTGCTCGCCGCGGCGCCCGCGCTCGCGCAGCCGGTGGCGGGGCCGGCGAAGGCAAAGGCCACCACTCCGGAAATTCCGTTCGAGTCGGTTCCCAACTTCTTCAAGCTGCCCGCCGGCGTCTACATGGGCGAGGGCGTCGGCGTCGCGACCAACTCGAAGGGGCACGTGTTCGTGTACTCGCGCAGCGGCGAGACGCGCCTGTTCGAGTTCGATCAGAACGGCGCGTTCGTGAAGGAGTTCGGCGTCAACAGCTACGGCTTCTCGTTCGCGCACGCGGTGCGCGTGGACAAGGACGACAACGTCTGGGCGGTCGACGAAGGCACGAACGTGATTCAGAAGTTCAGCCCGGACGGCAAGCTGCTGATGGTGCTCGGCAAGCGTCCCGATCCGCTGGAGCAGCTCCCGCTGATGCCGGGCGGCGGGCAATACTCCGGCGCGAACAAGCCGTACTCGTTCCACCGCGAGACCGACATCGGCTGGGACGCGCAGGGCAACATCTTCGTCACCGACGGGTACGGCGACTCGCGCGTCGTGAAGTACGACAGGACGGGCCGGTTCATCAAGTCGGTCGGCACGCGCGGCAACGGGCCGCTGCAGTTCAGCACGCCGCACGCGATGGCGGTGGACGCGAAGGGCATCGTCTACGTCGCCGACCGCGGCAACAATCGCATCGTCGTCCTCGACAACGATCTGAATCAGAAGGCGGTGTACGACACCGTGGGCGCGCCGTGGGCCGTCTGCATCACGAACACGCCGCACCAGTATCTCTTCAGCTCGAACTCGTTTCCGACCGGCAACAACTTCGATCAGGCGCCGATGACGGGCGAGGTCTACAAGATGGAGCTCGATGGGACGGTGCTCGGCCGGTTCGGCAAAGCGGGGCACGCGTTCAAGGAATTCAGCAGCATCCACCAGATGGATTGCCGCACGCCGGACGAGCTCTACGTCGCGGAGATCACCGCGTGGCGCGTGCAGAAGATCCGCCTGCGGCCGACGACG
>QHWK01000134.1 GCA_003223775.1 Acidobacteriota bacterium | reverse complement strand
GCTCGCGATGCTGCGCGCGCGCGCCGCCGTCGATGTCGGGTTTGTACTTGAAGCACACCACGTGGATCAGCATCACAGCTCCTCGCCCTCGATGTCGTCGTCGCCCACGTCCACGACCACGCTGTGAATGTCGACGCGGAACCATTCCTTGAACGTCTTCAGATCGCGCGTGGCCGGCCACGCCGACTCGTCCTCGGTCCACGCCGAGAGCTGGAAGTCGAACAGCCACGCCGCGTTCTCCTCCACCCACTCCTGGAGGTCTTCCTCGAGATCGAACTCCGGCAGGAGAAACGCGGATCCGCACGCCTTCGTGCGCGGCACGACGACGGCGACGCCGCCCTTCGCGAAGTTGGCGTCGGTCTGCTTCATCCAGTCGATGTACGGCTGCGCGCCGATGATCGTCACGGCGGTCCGATTGACGACTCGCATGTGCCGGATTGTAGAGCCATTCAGACAACGCGCATCGTCGCCGGCGCGTCGGCCGGCGCGTGCGCGGCGGCGGCAATGCACCGCGCCAGGGTTCTGGCCGCCTGCGCCCCGCGCGGCGCAGGCTGCGCCGTGTAGCAGATCCGCAGCTGATGATCGCCGCCCTGGTCGACGTAGAACGGCTCGCCGGTGAGCACCATCACCGACTCGCGGCGCGCGCGCTCCTGCACCGCGCGCGCGCTGATCGCCGGCGGCAGCCGGCACCAGAGATACATGCCGCCGTCCGGCACCGAATAGTGCAGCTGCGCCGCGGGGATGTGCTGGCGAAGCGCGTGCACCATCGCGTCGCGGCGCCGCCGATGCTCGGCCCTGAGCGTCGCCAGGTGCGCGTCGAGCGTACCGTTCTCCACCAGATCGCACACCACGAGCTGCGACAGATTCTGCGTGTGCGGATCGACGACCTGCTTGATCAACGCGAGCTGATCGACGATCGGACGCACGGCGCTTATCCAGCCGAGCCGCAGCCCCGGCGCGAGCATCTTCGAGAAGCTGTTGATCCGGATGACCACCTCGTGCCCCTCGTCGAGCGTGAAGAGCGACGGCGGCGGCGGCGGACCGGTGATCCCCAGCTCGCGATACGTGTCGTCCTCGACGATCGGCACGCGGTAGCGCGCCGCGAGCTCGAGCAGCTCACGCCGCGTCCGCACCGGCATCGTCGATCCGGTCGGGTTCTGGTTCGTCGGGTTGGTGTAAATCAGCTTCGGGCGGTAGCGAAGCAGCAGCTCCTCGAGCTCGTCGAGATCGGCGGCGGCGACGTCCCATCCGACGAGCCGCGCGCCGGCGTTGCGAAACGTCTGGATCGCGCCGAGATACCCCGGCCGATCGACCACGACGGCGTCGCCGCGATCGATGAGGCAGCGCGCGAGGAGATCGAGCCCCTGCTGCGCACCCGCGAGGACGAGGATGTGCTCGGCATCGCCGCCGAAGCGGTGCGCGAGCGCGTCGCGGAAGCGCGGCATCCCTTCGGTGGGGCCGTGGCACCACGCCGACGCGGCCTGCGTGGCGAGCACGTGGTTGACCGCGCGGTGGAACGGCGCGGCGGGAAAGCAGTCGAGCGCCGGCACGCCTGCGGCGAGCGAGACGACCGACGGATCGCCGGCGGCGCGCACGAGATCGCGGACGGTCGTGTCGGTGAACTGCAGCACCGACGCCGCCATCTTGCCGCGCCACGCGAACGGCGCGCTCGCCGCGTCGGGGCGCGCGGAGACGAATGTGCCGCGGCCGACGTAGCCGCGCACAAGGCCGCGCGCCTCGAGCTCGCGGTACGCGCTGACGACGGTCGCCCGGCTGATCGCGAGCGCCGCGGCGAGGTCGCGCTCCGGTGGCAGCTGGAAGCCGGCGGCCATGCGGCCGCGCGCGATCCCGTCCTCGACGAGCGCCACGATGCGGCGATAGAGCGGGCGCGTGCGCGGCAGCGAGCCGGCGTCGACGCCGAGCGCCGCAAACAACCCATTCACCGATTGGTCTGCTTGACGCATCGCGGCCTTGGGCATGATGTCCTCACTATGACGAATGAAACCAGTCCAATTCTACGCGAAGAGGCTCCTCCCGCGCGGCCGACCGACGGCACGGTCTACGTGAGCGGCGCCTTCCGGCCTGCGGCCGACGCCGCCGTCAGCGTCTTCGATCACGGCCTGCTCTACGGCGACGGCGTCTTCGAGGGCATCCGCGCCTACAACGGCCGCATCTTCAAGCTCGAACGCCACGTCGAGCGCCTGTTCGACTCGGCGAAGGCGATCCGTCTCGAGATCCCGCACACGCCCGGCGAGGTCTGCGACATCGTCGTCGAGGCGTGCCGGCGCAACGAGATTCACGACGGCTACATCCGCCTCGTCGTCACGCGCGGCCCGGGCGATCTCGGCATCGATCCGCGGACGTGCCGGCGCGCCGAAGTGATCGTCATCGTGCGGCCGCAGCTGGCGATCTACCGCGCGCCGACCGACGGCATCCGCGTGATCACGTCGGCGTTCCGCCGCAACGCGATCGACGCGACGAGCCCGTCGATCAAGTCGCTCAACTACCTGAACAACGTGCTCGCGCGCATCGAAGCCAACGATCGCGGCGCCGACGAAGCGCTGATGCTCGACGCGCAGGGCTACGTCGCCGAGGCGACCGTCGACAATTTCTTCATCGTCACCGACCACGCGCTGCTCGCGCCGCCGACGGCGACGAATCTGAAGGGGATCACGCGCGAAGCGCTGCTCTCGGTGGCGGTCGGGTTGAACATCCGCGCCGAGGAGCGGCCGTTCACGCTCTTCGACGTGTGGACCGCGCGCGAAGCGTTCATCTGCGGCACCGCGGCCGAAGTCGTGCCGGTCATATCGGTCGACGGCCGGACCATCGGGTCAGGCGGCGTCGGGCCGGTCACCTCGCGGATCGTCGCCGCGTATCATGAGCTCGTCAGGTCGCAGGGCCGTCCGATTCAGCCCGCGCCGCCGGCGCGTGAAATGGTGGCCGGCTATCGCGTGTAACATTTGAGGGGTGGATGCCCCGGAGCGCTTCGATCAGCTGATCGCGTTTCTCGAGTCGCAACTGCCCGCGCCGGTCGATCGGCAGGAGGCCGCCGACGGATCGATGCAGTTCACGGCCGGCGATCCGGCGCAGGTGGTCGTCGTGCTCACCGATCAGAGCGTCGTCGTCTCTGAGTTCGCAGGCGTGTGGGAGTCGCCGTTCACGCTCGCGCCGCGGCCGCGGCGCGTCGGGGTGCTGAAGTGGCGGCGGCTGCCGGAGACGTCGCTCTTCAACGCGCTCACCGCGCTCATCAAAGGCGCGCGCGAGGCGCGGCAGTCGCGCTTCCACACGTGCCGCTACTGCGGCAACCGCACGGCGCCGGAGTGGATGCACGACGATGGCGTGTGCCAGTCGTGCGCCGACCAGCACAGCGGCGCCGTACATTGAGCTGCGCAATTTGGAATTTGGAATTTGGAATTCGTCGTCACGGCTGTCACGACCGGGATCACGAATTCTTAATTCCTGATTCCTAATTCTTAATTTCCCCCACGGCGCGAGTCGAGTTCCTCCCAGCGAGCGTACGTCTCGACCAACTCCTGCTGCAGCGCGTCGAGCCGCGCGAGCGTCGCGGTGATCGTGGCGGCGGGCTCTTTGTAGAACTCCGGCGCGGCGATCGTCGCCTCGAGCGTCCGCTGCTCCTCTTCGAGCGCCTCGATGCGCGCAGGCAGCGACTCCAGCTCCCGCTGTTCCTTGTAGGTGAGACGCCGCGCCTTCGGCGCCGCCACGGGCGTCGAGGACCGAACGGAGGCGGAGGCCGCAGCGGCTGACGCCGTCCTCGATACCGTTTGCCTGAGCCAGTCGGCGTAGCCTCCGACATATTCACGGATACGCCCGTCGCCTTCAAAGGCAAACGTGCTGCTGACGACGTTGTCGAGGAACGCACGGTCGTGGCTGACGAGCAGAAGCGTGCCGGGCCATTCGACGAGCTGCGCCTCGAGGAGCTCCAGCGTCTCGAGATCGAGGTCGTTGGTCGGCTCGTCGAGCACGAGCACGTTCGCGGGCCGCGTGAACAGGCGCGCGAGCAGCAGACGATTGCGCTCGCCGCCCGAGAGCGACTTCACGGGCGAGCGCGCGCGCTCGTTCGAGAACAGGAAGTCGCGCAGGTAGGCGTGCACGTGGCGCGTCTGTCCGTTTGCCGTCACCGTCTCGTTGCCGTCGCCGATCGTCTCGAACACCGTGCGCTCGGGATCGAGCTGCTCGCGCTGTTGATCGTAGTAGGCGACCTGCACGTTGGCGCCCTGCCGCACCTCTCCGCTGTCGGGCGCGACCTGGCCGATCAGCAGACGCAGCAGCGTCGTCTTCCCTGCGCCGTTCGGCCCGATGAGGCCGACGCGGTCGCCGCGCAGCACACGTGCGGAGAAATCGCGCACGATCGGCGTCGCGCCGTACGCCTTCGAGATGCGGCGCGCCTCGAAGACCAGCTTGCCGGACGGCTCCGCCTGCTCGATGTCGAGCTGCACGGTTCCCATCTGCTCGCGGCGCGCGGCGCGCTCGGCGCGCATCGCCATCAGCGCGCGCACGCGTCCTTCGTTGCGCGTTCGCCGCGCCTTGACGCCCTGGCGCAGCCACGCTTCTTCGTCGGCGAGCTTCCGGTCGAACTTCGCGCGCTGACCCGTCTCGTTCGCGATCGATTCTTCCTTCCGCCGCAGGTACGTCGCATAATCGCCCGGCCACGACGTCAACGCGCCGCGATCGAGCTCGACGATCCGCGTCGCGAGCCGCTGCAGGAACGCGCGGTCGTGGGTCACGAACATCACAGCGCCGGAGTAGTCCACGAGAAAGTCCTCGAGCCACACGATCGCCTCGACGTCGAGATGGTTCGTCGGCTCGTCGAGCAGGAGCAGATCCGGCTGTCCGACGAGCGCGCGCGCGAGCAGCACGCGCCGGCGCCACCCGCCGGAGAGCGTGTCGACGACCGCATCGGCGGGAAGCTCCAGCCGCGAGAGAACGAGATCGACGTGATGGTCGCGCAGCCACGTCTCGTCCTCGGTGAGGTGATGCGTGTGCCCTTCGGCGACGACGTCGAACACGGTCCGGTCCGTGGAGAGCGGCACGTCCTGTTCGAGCCGTGCGACGCGCAGCGCCGGCTGGCGCCACACCGTTCCCGAGTCGGCTGCCGCCTCGCCGCTGATGATCTTCAGCAGCGTCGACTTTCCGGTGCCGTTGCGCCCGATCACCGATACGCGCTCGCGCGGATCGATTTGCAGCGACACCTCGTCGAGCAGCGGCAGGTGTCCGTAGGCGATCGAGACGCGATCGAGCGCGACGAGCGGCATCTTCCGCAACGTACCACGGAACGCGCCGGACGACGGACAACGCAGAACCCGCAGAGCTCGCGCATCTTCGGCTAGCATTGCGCGCATGCGGATGCTCGCCTCCACCGTCCTCGCGGCCGCCGCCTGCGTCGCGACGCTCGCCGCGCAGCCGCGGCTCACACTCGACTACCCCGCGATCGCGAAGCGGCTCGTGCAGCAGCTCGCGCTTCGGCCGGGCGAGCGCGTGATGTCGATCGCGCACCCGGGCACGTTCGACGATCTGCAACCGTGGATTCGATACGAGGTGATGCGCGCCGGCGGCATCGATCTCGGCGTCGTCGAGGTGCTGCGCGAACCGGTGCCCGAAGCGTTCGACGCCGCGGTGCTCGCGAAGGGCGCGCGCGACGCGAGAGCGCACTACAAGACGATGTTCCGGGACGTCGACGCCGCGATCATGATGCCGGGCGCGAACACGTCGCATCCGGCGTATCTCGCGATGCAGGACTGGCTGAACGACGATCTCAGGGAGCATCGCGGCCGCCGCACGATCCACTTCCACTGGATCGAGAACGGCAGCGCGTACCCGATCGCCGGGCAACCGCTGCCGCCGCGGCCGGCGATGGACGAGGTCTATCAGCGCGCGCTGCTGCAGACCGACTACGCCGCGCTCGCCGCCGTGGAGCGCAAGTTCGCGAGCGCGCTCGGCGACGGCGAGGTGCGCATCACGTCGCCGTCGGGCACCGACCTGCGGTTCCGCGCCGGCGATCGGCCGGCCAATCTGCAGGACGGCGACGCCTCGGCGGCGCGTGTGGCGCAGGGCAAGGTCCTGGTCGACCACGAGATCGAGCTGCCGGCCGGCGTGGTGCGGGTCGCGCCGATCGAGGAGTCGGTCGAGGGCGTCGTCGCATTTCCACCGTCGCAGTGGGATGGACGGCCCGTCGACGGCCTTCGCCTCCGCTTCAGCCGCGGACGCGTCGTCGAGATCACGGCCGCGAACGGACGCGACGCGGTCGACGCGGAGATGCGGCGCGCCGGTGATGCGGGCCGCGCGTTCCGCGAGATCGGCGTCGGCTTCAACCCGCTGCTCGCGGTGCCGGACCGCCAGCCGTGGATTCCGTATTACGGCTACGGCGCCGGCGTCGTGCGGTTGTCGCTCGGCGACAACGCCGAGCTCGGCGGCGCGGTGCGCGGCGGCTACGTGCGCTGGAATTTCTTCACCGATCTGACGATCACCGTCGGCGGCGCGACGTGGGTGCGCGAGGGCAAGCTCGAAATCAGGAACTAGACACGATCGAGAATCAAGAATTCGTATGGCAGCAATTCCTAATTCCTGATTGACGCGTTGCGCCTACAATCGGTTCGTGAGCCAGAGAAGTCGGCGTGCGCTCATCGCCGCCGCGATCGTCTGCGTGGCCGCCGCGGCGTTCGCGCAGCGCCGCTTCGACGACTTCGGCTTCGGCGGCTACGGCCGCGTGCCCGCAATCCACAACATCCCTTACGACGGGCGCTTCACGTTCGTGCGCGTGAAGTACGAAACGGCACCGGGCGGCTACTGGGCCGGCGGACGCCCCTCCTGGGTCCACGGCTTTCCGCTCGCCGAGCAGAACCTCATGCGGATCATGACCGACATGAGTTACCTGGCACCGCACGTCGAGGACATCAACGTCATCACGCTCGACGATCCGGAGCTGTTCAAGTATCCGGTGGCGTACATCATCGAGGTGGGATGGTGGACGCTCACCGACGTCGAGGCCGCCGCGCTCCGCGCCTACATTCAGAAAGGCGGCTTCGTCATCGTCGACGAC
>QHWK01000859.1 GCA_003223775.1 Acidobacteriota bacterium | reverse complement strand
CGCCGCATACGGTCGAAGAGCGCCGTGCGCGTCGTGAGCGCCCACGTGATCTCGGCCGGCGTCAGCCGCTCGCCGCGAGCGATCTCCCAGCGGATCGTCTCCTTCACGTCGCCGCGCCGCCCGGCGATGCGCGGCGCGACACCGGCGAGAAACGCCACCGCGCGCAGCGTCTTGAACACCGCATCGAATTCGGTGAAGTCGGGCTCCGCCTCGTCGACGCGGCAGCCGATCGACTCGAAGACCGGCCGCTCGGCATCGACGGCCGCGCGCACGCGGCGGTCGACCGGCGCGCCGCCGAGCGTCGTCCACCACGCGACGCGCACGCCATCGAAGTCACGCCCGAGCGGCGCCGCGAAGCAGGCCCCCGGCTCGGCGAGCGCGATCGGCGACCGCGAATCCGGGCCCGCGATCGCGCTGAGCATCAGCGCGAGATCGGCGGCGGTGCGCGCCATCGGTCCGTCGACGCTCAGCGTGGACCAGCCGTCCGCGGCCGGCCACGCCGGCACGCGGCCCGGCGACGGCCGCAGGCCGACGACGCCGCAGAAGCTCGCGGGATTGCGCAGCGAGCCGCCCATGTCGCTGCCGTCGGCGATCGGCAGCATGCCGGCGGCGAGCGCTGCGGCGGCGCCGCCGCTGCTTCCGCCGCACGTCTTCGTCTCGTCGTACGGGTTCAGCGTCGCGCCGAACACGGTGTTGAACGTCTGCGAGCCGGCGCCGAACTCCGGCGTGTTGGTCTTGCCGACGGCGATGGCGCCGGCCGCGCGAAGCCGTTCGACAATGAGCGCGTCTTCATCGGGGACGAACGCGCTGAAAATCGGCGACCCGAAGGTCGTGCGCATGCCGCGCGTCGGCTGCAGATCCTTGTGCGCGACGGGCAGCCCGTGTAGCGGCCCCACGGCGGCGCCGCGCGCGAACGCTTCGTCCGCACGGGCGGCGCGATCCATCGCACGATCCGCGTCGAGCGTGACGATCGCGTTGAGCCGCGGATTGCGATCGGCGATGCGATCGAGGTGCGCCGCCACCACCTCGCGCGCGGAGACCTCTTTCCGGTGCAGCCGCCGCGCGAGATCGAGCGCGCTGAGATCGCAGAGGTTCATCGGCCCGAGGCGGCGTGCAGATCCTGCGTCGCGTGCGCGAGGAAGTCGAGCGCCGCCGTGATGCCGCCGCGCGCGAACGGGACGTCGGCCGCCGCGAGCGCCATCTCGACGCCGCCGAGCGTGCCGGCGAGCATCAGATCGTTGAAGTCGCCCAGATGGCCGATGCGAAACACCTGGCCTTTGAGCCGCCCGAGGCCGGTGCCGAGCGACATGTCGAAGCGCTCGAGCGCGATCTTGCGGAACGCGTCGGCGTCGTGGCCCGCGGGCATGACGACGGCGGTGAGAGAGCTGCTGTACTCGCGCGGCTCGGCGCAGAGGACCTCGAGTCTCCACGCGCGAACGGCGCGCCGCGTCGCTTCCGCGAATCGATCGTGCCGCGCGAACACGTTCGCAAGCCCCTGCTCGTCGAGCATGCGCAGCGCCTCGCGCAGCCCGTAGAGCAGATTCGTCGCGGGCGTGTAGGGAAAGAAGCCGGCGGCGTTGTCGCGAAGCATCGGCTGCCAGTCCCAATAGGCGCGCGGCAGCCGCGCGCGCGGCGCCGCGGCGAGCGCCTTCGCGCTCACGGCGTTGAAGCCGAGGCCGGGCGGCAGCATCAGCCCTTTCTGCGATCCGGCGACGGTCACGTCCACGCGCCACTCGTCGTGCCGGTAATCGATCGATCCGAGCGACGAGATCGTGTCGACGAGCAGCAGCGCCGGATGCTTCGCTTCGTCCATCGCGTCGCGGATCGCGCGAATCCGGCTGGCGACGCCGGTGGACGTCTCGTTGTGCACGACGGCGAATGTCGCGCCACAGCGTCGCGAAATGGCCCGTCTCGAACATCAGCACGCGGTCGCCCGGCGACAGCGTGTTGACGAGCGACGCCTCCCACGCGCCGGTGCCCGACGAGGGATAGATGACGACGTCCGCGTCCGTCTTGAAGACGCGCTTGAGGCCGTCGATCACGTCGCGGCCCAGCGCGGCGAACTCGGGGCCGCGGTGATCGATGGTCGGCTGCGCGATCGCGCGGAGCACGCGATCGGGCACGTTGGTCGGCCCGGGGATCTGCAGGAAGTGGCGGCCGCTCTTCACAGCCGAGAGTTAACCACACTCGCGCCAAAAAGAAGAACCACAGAGAGCGCGCGCGCGAAACATGTAGGATCGACGCATGGGTGTGATCGTCGGGCGATCGCGCGTCGCGACACGCTACGGCATCGTGGCGGCGAGTCAGCCGCTGGCGGCGCGGGCGGGCGTGCAGATGCTCGAGCGCGGCGGCAACGCCGTCGACGCCGCCATTGCCGCGAACGCCGTGCTCGGCGTCGTCGAGCCGCAGTCGAACGGCATCGGCGGCGATCTGTTCGCGATCGTGTACGAGGCGAAGAGCGGAACGCTGCACGGCCTCAACGCCTCGGGCTGGTCTCCACGGGCGCTGACGCCGGCGCTGCTGAAATCGCGCGGCGTGCATGAGATGCCACGTAGCGGCATTCACAGCGTGCCGCTCGCCGATCTGCTCGCGCCGGCCATCGCGTACGCCGCCGAAGGATTCCCGGTCTCGGACGTGATCGCGGCGCACTGGGGATCCCTCGCCGACACGCTCGCGGCGGAGCGTGACGCCGCGCGCACGTACTTGCCTGGCGGGCGGCCGCCGCGGGCCGGCGAGATCTTCCGCAACGGCGATCTCGCGGCGTCGCTGTCCGCGATCGCGCGCGACGGCGCGGGCGCGATGTACGAGGGCTCGATCGCCGACGCGATCCTCGCGGCGTCGCGGGCGCGCGGCGGCGCGATGACGAAAGACGACCTCCGCGAGTTCGCGCCGGAGTGGGTCGCGCCGATCTCGACGACCTATCACGGGTGGACCGTGCACGAGCTGCCGCCGAACACGCAGGGGCTCGCGGCGCTCCTGATGCTCGATCTGATGGAGCAGTTCCCGCTCGCCGACTACGGGTTTCACACCACGCGGGCGCTCCACGTGATGATCGAAGCGAAGAAGCTCGCGTACGCGGACATGCTGCGCCACGTCGGCGATCCTCGATTCGGCGCCGCGCCGATGGCGGCGCTGCTCAGCAAGAGCGCCGCGAAGGCGCGCGCGGCGCGGATCGATCCGCGGCGTGCCGCGGCCGACGTCCGGCCGTCATCGCTCGCAGGGCTGACGACGTCGGTCGGCGCGGACACGATTTATCTGTGCGCGATCGACAAGGACGGCAACATCGCGTCGCTGATTCAGAGCATCTACGAAGGGTTCGGCACGTCGATCGTGCCGCCGGGGACCGGCTTCGCGCTGCACAATCGCGGCGCGCTGTTCACGCTCGAGACGAACCACCCGAACGTCCTCGCGCCGCGCAAGCGGCCGCTCCACACGATCATCCCGGCGTTCATGCAGAAGGACGGCGTGCGGATCGGCTTCGGGATCATGGGCGGCTTCAACCAGGCGCAGGCGCACGCGCAGTTCGTGTCCAACGTCGCCGACTTCGGGATGGACATCCAGCAGGCGCTCGAGGCCGGACGCTTCACGAAGCCGACCTTCACCGGTGCCGACGTGTTCGTGGAGGCGCTCGTGCCGGAGCCGGTGCGCGCGGAGTTGGCGGCGCTCGGGCACGACGTCGTCACCGTGCCGCCGCGGACGGGCACATTCGGGCATGGACAGGCCGTGATGGACGACGACCGCGGCGTCCATTTTGGCGCGTCCGAACCGCGCCACGACGGCGCCGCGATCCCCGAAGCGCCGCCGCTCCGCTGATTTGCGCGCAAAAGAGGGAGTTCACCGATCCAGGATCAGATCCAGGATCGGATCCAGGATCGGATTGGTCAGACGGTTCGCAGCGTCACGGGCGCGAGATCGAGGCCGGCCACCTCCGCTCGCCAGGTCTCGCCGGCGCGAATCGGGACGGAGTTGGTCAGCGTGCCCGAGCTAATCAACTCGCCGCCGGCGAGCGGCTCGCCGCCGGGCTGCCGCGCGATCGCGGCGCCGAGCTCCGCCAGACAGAGCGCGGGGCTTCGCAGCGAATTCTTCCCCGATCCCTCCTCCACGAGCTCGCCGTTCTTCGACAGCTTCAGCTTGAACCCCGGGAGCTGCTCGACGAGCGACGGAATGGCGGCCGCGTCGATCCGCCTCGGCTC
>QHWK01000133.1 GCA_003223775.1 Acidobacteriota bacterium | reverse complement strand
CTCTGTAACGAGGAAGCCTGAAGCGCGGCTTTTTGAGCGGTTCCACCTGCTTACGCAGGTTCATCGACCTCCCCACACGGCAAAGCGGGGCCGTTTCTCCGTAACTGAAGATCGAGCACAAGGGGTCGGTCTCCGACCCCTTTTCTGTTATCGAACCGCGCGGCTTCCCGGGGCGGCCCCCGACTGGAAAGGACGTCACGCGTGTTACCGATTGTTGCGAACGTCGTCATCCCGGCGATCGTCACGGCGGTCGTGGCGGCGGCGGCCTTCGCCGTCTGGGTCGCCAACCGCAAGCGCATCGCCGCCGAGACGATCGGGCGCGCGGAAGAGACCGCGCTCCGCGTCGCGCGCGACGCCGAGCGCGACGCCGAGACCCGCCGCAAGGAAGCGCTCCTCGAGGCCAAGGAAAAAGCGCACGAGATCCTGATGGAGGCCGAGCGGCAGGCGCGGCAGGATCGCCAGCAGGCCGCCACGCTCGAGCAGACGCTCGGCCGCCGCGAAGCGGCCGCCGCCGAGCGCCAGGCCGCGATCGAGCGCCTCGAGAAAGAGTTGAACAGCCGGGACCGCGCGCTCGTCGATCGCGAGCGCAGCGCCGCAACCGCCGCGGCGAAGTACGAGCAGCTCGTCGCGCACCAGAAGCACGAGCTCGAGCGCGTCGCCGGCCTCACCGCCGACGAAGCGAAGGAGCTGCTGATCAAGCAGATCGAAGGCGAGGCGCGCCACGACTCGGCGAACCTCCTCAAGCGCCTCGATGCCGAGGCGCGCGAGACCGCCGTCGATCGCGCGAAGCACTACATCACCGAAGCGATCCAGCGGTGCGCCGCCGAGCACGCGATCGAGACGACCGTATCGGTCGTCGATCTCCCGAGCGACGACCTGAAGGGCCGCATCATCGGCCGTGAAGGGCGGAACATCCGCGCCCTCGAGATCGCCACCGGCGTCGATCTCATCGTCGACGACACGCCGGGCGCGATCATCCTCTCCGGCTTCGATCCCTACCGCCGCGAGATCGCGAAGAAAGCCATCGAGCGCCTGATCGCGGACGGCCGCATCCATCCGGCGCGCATCGAGGAAGTCGTCCAGAAAGTGAAGGACGAGACCGAGGAAGAGGTCCGCAAGCAGGGCGCCGCGGTCGCCTTCGAGCTCGGGCTCCACGATCTGCACGCCGACATCCTGCGGCTGATGGGACGCTTGAAGTTCCGCACCAGCTACGGCCAGAACGTGCTCGCGCACTCCGCCGAGGTCGCGCGGCTCGCGGGCATCATGGCGAAAGAGGTCGGCCTCGACGCGCACGTCGCCGTGCGCGCGGCGTTCCTGCACGACATCGGCAAGGCGATCGATCGCGAGATGGAAGGGACGCACCTGCAGCTGGGGATCGATTTCCTGCGCAAGCACGGCGAGAGCGAGGCCGTGGTGATGGCGATGGCGGCGCACCACATGGACATCGACTGGCCGTCGCTCGAGGCGATGATCGTCCAGGCGGCCGACGCGATCTCGGCGGCGCGGCCCGGCGCGCGCCGCGACATCCTCGAGTCCTACGTGAAGCGGCTCGAGAAGCTCGAGGGGATCGCCGACTCGTTCAAGGGCGTGTCGAAGTCGTTCGCGCTGCAGGCCGGCCGCGAGATCCGCATCATGGTCGAGAGCGAGAAGATCTCCGACGAGGAAGCGGTCTGGCTGTCGAAGGACATCGCGCGCCGGATCGAGAACGAGCTCGAGTATCCGGGCCAGATCAAGGTCACCGTCATCCGGGAGACGCGGGCGGTCGACTACGCGAAATGACGGTCGTCTCGCAGCTCACTGAGCGCGAGCTCGTCGCCCGCATCCAGCAGCGCCTCGCGCCCCCGCCCGACTGGCTCCTCGTGGGCATCGGCGACGACGCCGCCGTCGTGGAGCCGGAGCGCAACCGCGTCGAAGTGCTGACGGTCGATGCGATCGTCGAGGGCGTCCATTTCGATCGCGCGTTCACGCCGCCGGAGGCGATCGGCCATCGCGCGCTCGCGGTCAACCTGAGCGATCTCGCCGCGATGGGCGCCGCGCCCCGCCTCGCGCTGCTCTCCATGGCGCTGCCGCCCTCGCTGCCGCTCGACGACTACGACGGCATCGCGAACGGGATCGCGCAGCTCGCCGCCGCGCACCGGCTGCACGTGGTCGGCGGGAACCTGACGAAGTCGCCCGGGCCGCTGGCGATCGACGTCACCGTCGTCGGCACCGTGAAGCGGCGCCAGGCGCTGCGGCGCAGCGGCGCGCGCGCCGGCGACGACGTCTACGTGAGCGGCACGCTCGGCGCCGCCGCCGCGGGGCTCGCGCTGCTGAAGCAGAACGGCGCGTCCGCGGCGGCGCCGCCGGCGGATCGCGAATCCGCGCTCGTCGAGCGCTATCTCCGCCCGCAGCCCCGCGTGCGCCTCGGGCTGATGCTCGCGCGCAACCGCGCGGCGTCGGCCTGCATCGATCTGAGCGACGGCCTCGCCGACGGGCTGCACCGGATCGCGGACGCGAGCGGCGTCGGCATGGCGATCGACGCCGACGCGCTGCCGATCGATCCGTCGGCGCGCGCGCGCTTCGACGCGCGCGGCGACGATGCCGTGCGCGCCGCACTCTGCGGCGGCGACGACTACGAGCTGCTGTTCACGGTCCGGCCGCGGACGCGCCGGCGGCTCACGGCCGCCGAGCGCCACGGCGGCGCGCCGCTGACGCGCATCGGCACGTGCACGGCCGATCGCCTCGTGGTCCTGCAGCGCGCCGGCGCGTCGACGCCGGTGCCCGAAGGGTACAGCCACTTCGCTCCATGATTCATCTGACGCGCGCGCTGATCCGGCGCTGGCTCGACGCGCTGCTGCACATCGAAGACACACCGGAGCGGACGGCGGCGGCATTCGCGCTCGGCGTCTTCTTCGGCTTCTCGCCGTTTCTCGGTCTGCACACCGCGCTCGGCATCATCGCCGCGTTTCTACTGAATCTCAACCGCGTCGCCGTGCTGCTCGGCGTGTACTCGAACCTGCCGTGGATCATCGCGCCGTACTACGCCTTCGCGACGATGGCAGGCGCGCGCATAACTGGGCACAAGCTGCCGCCGGGGCTGCGATCGCAGCTCGGTGCGCTTTTCGAGTTGACAGTTTTCGGCACCGAATTCTGGCATCGACTGATCACAATCCTGAAACCGCTGCTGTGGCCGTACACGGTTGGATCGACTTTTGGCGCGCTCGTACTTGCAGCTTTGGCGTACCCGCTCGCGCTCGCGTTCGTGACAAGTCGCCGCCGCATCCATGACATCATTCATCACAAGAAATAAGGAGGCCATTGATCATCTCAGGTCGATTCTGGCGACGTTCGATCGTGACGGCGATTGCGGCGTTCGGCTTCGTCTCCTACTACGAGGTGACGGCGCTCGATTCGCGGTACGTCGCGCGGCTCGCGACGCTGCACGAGTCGGTCGCGCTGCCGCAGCCCGGATCGCGGCTCGCCTTCAGCGCGACGGCGTACTGCAAAGGGATCGTGACGAGCTCCGGCGTCGCGGTGCAGAGCGGCGTCGCGGCAGCCGATCCTGAGCTGCTGCCGGTCGGATCGGTGATCGACGTCGACTCGCTGCCGGCGAAATACAACGGCGTCTACACCGTAATGGACACCGGGCCGGCGGTGCAGGGGCGGCAGATCGACGTCTACATGTGGAGCTGCAACGAGGCGCTGCAGTTCGGCCGCCGGCCGATCCATTTGAACGTCTTGCGCCTCGGCTGGAATCCACGCGCCTCGACCTCGGGCTTCCTCGATCGCTTCCTCCGACGGCCGCAGCCCGAGCCGCTGCCGGCGCGGCCGCTGCCACAGGCGACGTCGCAGGGATCCTAGCCGCCGGGCCTTCGCGGGGCACGCGATCGCCCGACGGTCGGCAGCCGTGACCCTATGCCGAAGCCGCCGGCCGCGCTGATCGAGTTCCTGCATCGCTACGAGCCGCCGACGCAGACGCTCGCGCTCGGTGCGCGCGCGTTCGTCCTCTCCGAGCTCGCGCCGTGCCACGAGTACATCTTCACGATGCGATCGAAAGTCGTGCTGCTCTACGGCCCGACCGAGCGAGCGATCGCCGACGCACTCTGCTCGCTCGCCGTGTTCGCGCGGCACGTGACGCTCACGTTCCACCGCGGCGTCCGCCTGCGCGATCCCGAAGGCCTGCTGCGAGGAAGCGGCAAGATCATGCGCCACGTGACGCTGAAGACGCCCGCCGACCTCGAGAACGCCGGCGTGCGAAAGCTGCTGCGCGAGGCGAGAAAAGAGGCTGGCCTGAAGCGGCCGCGCGGCGCGTCGGCCGCCGACGTCGTGACGAGGATCAAAACGGCGTCGCCGGCGCGGCGTTCGCAGCCGCCCTGGGACGCGTTCGGCTTCCGCGACGACTCCCGGTAGCCTCGCCCGCTATCCTTCGACGGCCGCCTGCTCGTCGCGCCGGTCGCGATCCGGCGCCTCGCCGCCCTTGTATTGCAGCTCGAAGAGCTTGAAGTAGATGCCGCGGTGCGCGAGCAGCTCCTGGTGCGTTCCCGACTCGCGCAGCTGCCCTTTGTGCAGCACGAGGATCTTGTCCATGTCCTGAATCGTCGAGAGCCGGTGCGCGATCGCGATCGTCGTGCGGTTCGCCATCAGCACGCGCAGCGCGTCGCGGATCACGAGCTCGGTTTCCGTGTCGATGCTCGACGTCGCTTCGTCGAGAATCAGCACGCGCGGATCGAAGGCGAGCGCGCGCGCGAACGACAGCAGCTGCTTCTGCCCCACCGAGAGCGTCGCGCCGCGCTCGGCGACCGCGCTCGCGTAGCCGCCGGGCAGCCGCTCGATGAACGGCTCGGCGTGCACCGCGCGTGCCGCGTGCCGCACGCGGTCGTCGTCGATCGCCGGGTTGCCCAGCCGGATGTTGTCGGCGACGGTGCCGGAGAACAGATGCACGTCCTGCAGCACGAGGCTGAAGAGGCCGCGCAGATCGCCGAGGTCGAGCGACCGGACGTCGACGCCGTCGATCGTGATTCGCCCGCGCTGCACGTCGTAAAACCGCAGCAGCAGGTTGACCAGCGTCGTCTTGCCGGAGCCGGTGGCGCCGACGATGCCGACGCGCTCGCCAGGCCGCACGTCGAACGTGACGTCCTTGAGAACCCAGTTCGGGGCCGCGCCGGCCTCCGCGATGTATGCGAACCAGACGTCCTCGAAGCGGATGTGCCCCTGCGCGGGCGCCGGCCGCCGGGCCGGCTTCGCGGGCGGCATGACGGCGACCGGCTCGTCGAGCAGCTTGAAGATGCGCTCGGAGGAGGCCATCGCCGACTGCAGCACGTTGAACTTCTCCGACATGTCGCTGATCGGCCGGAAGAAGCGCTGCGAGTACTGGATGAAGGCGACGAGCGCGCCGAGCGTCAGCGTATTGCGCAGCACGCTCGCGCCGCCGTACCAGATGATGAGCGCCGTCGCGAGCGTGCTCACGAACTCGATCGCCGGGTAGAACACGGCGTAGTAGAAGATCGAGTCGATGTTGGCGTCGCGGTGCTTCCGATCGATGTCGTCGAAGCGCGCGAAGTTCAGCCCCTCGCGCCGGAACAGCTGCACGGTGGACATCCCGGTGATGTTCTCCTGCAGGAACGCGTTGATCCGCGCGATCCAGCCGCGGACGACGCGGTACGAGTCGCGGACGTTGCGGCGGAACCACTGCGCAACCGCCACGATGAGCGGCAGCACGGCGAAGGCCACGAGCGCGAGCCGCCAGTTCATCCACAGCATCATCCCCATGATGCCGACCAGCGTGAAGACGTCGCCGAACACGGTGACGACGCCCGACGTGAACAGATCGTTGATGACGTCGACGTCCGAGGTGACGCGCGTCATCAGGCGCCCGACCGGGTTGCGGTCGTAGTAGCGCAGATCGAGCCGCTGCAGGTGGCCGTAGATCGCCATGCGCAGGTCGAACATGATCCGCTGCCCCGTGAGCTGCATCGTCCACGTCTGCGCGTACTCGGCGACGAAGGCGACCGCGAGGACCGCCAGGTAGATCCCGGCCAGCCGATCGAGGCCGGCGAGCTGACGGGCGGCGATGAAGCGGTCGATCGCGATCTTGATGAGGTACGGCTGAACGAGCGATGCGGCGCCGCCGACGAGGATGGTGACGAAGGCGGCGGCGACCGACCGCCAGTACGGCCGCAAATACTGCAGCAGCCGCCGCATCAGCCGCGCGTCGTACGCCTTCCCGAGAACGTCGTCGTCCTGCACTCGCTACAGATTACAGGGATTGGGGCTTGGGGATTGGGGATTGGTGAGATCACGACCGTCACGCCAGAACCGAAGCAACCTTCCGCCTCCTGTGGCCGTCAAACAGGAGCGACATGGGCGGCTCGAAGTCGGACATTCTCCAGGGGACGCTCGATCTGATGGTCCTGCAGACGCTCGAGGCGATGGGACCGCTGCACGGCTACGGCGTCGCGCGGCGCATCGAGCAGATCAGCGACGACGTGCTGCAGCTCAATCAGGGGACGATCTACGCGTCGCTCCTTCGCCTGCAGCAGCGGCGGTGGATTGCCGCGGCGTGGGGCACGTCGGAGAACAACCGGAAGGCGAAGTTCTACACAATCACCAGGGCCGGGCGGCGCCAGTTGTCGGCCGAAACGGAGCACTGGGAGCGGATCGCCGGCGTCATCGGCCGCCTCCTCCGCCTCGCGCCCCGGTGACGCGATGCTGACGCGGCTGTTCGTCCTCATCGCCCGGATTCGCGGTCTCTTCGGCGCCGCGCGGCTCGACGACGACTTCGCAGCCGAGCTCGCGGCGCACGTCGACCTGCTCGCCGACGACTACGTTCGCCGCGGCATGACGCGCGACGACGCGCGCCGCGCCGCCCTCATCCGCCTTGGAGGAACCGTGCAGCTGAAGGAACAGCATCGCGAGGATCGCGGCGTCCCCTTCATCGACGCCGCGGCGCAGGACGTGCGATACGGCCTGCGCGCGCTGCGGCGCCATCCGGCGTATTCGATCGTCGCTGTGGCGACGCTGGCGATCGGCATCGGCGCGGGCACGGCGGTGTTCAGCGTCGCGCGCGCCGTGCTGCTCCGTCCCCTGCCCTACGCCGATCCCGTCG
>QHWK01000845.1 GCA_003223775.1 Acidobacteriota bacterium | reverse complement strand
TCGTCACCTACATCTTCGGCGCGCTGATCGCGATGGTGATGGGCGCGGCGCTCGCCGAGATGGCCGTCGTGCATCCGGTGGCGGGATCGTTCGGCGTGTTCGCCGACCAGTATCTGTCGCCGTGGTCCGGCTTCGCGGTGCGCGCGACGTACGCGTTCGTCCAGATTCTCGCGATCGGCGCCGAGGTGACGGCCGTCGCGATCTACTTCGCGTTCTGGTTCCCCGGCGTGCCGTCGTGGTGCTTTGTCGTCGCGATGGCGGCGGTGCTCGCCGCGATCAACACCGCGCACGTCGGCGTCTTCGGCGAGCTCGAGTACTGGTTCGCGTCGATCAAGGTGGCGGCGATTCTCGCGTTCATCGCGGCGGGCCTCGCCGTCGTCGCCGGCGCGGGCGGCCGGCCGGCCGTCGGCGTGCGGCACCTGGTCGGCGATCCCGGCGGCTTTCTGCCGAACGGCTGGCGCGGCGTGTGGCTCGCGCTGACGCTCGTGATCACGAGCTACATGGGCGTCGAAGCGATCGCGGTCACCGCCGGGGAGGCGCAGGATCCCGAGAGGTCGATCCCGCTCGCGATGCGGACGATGGTGCTGCGGCTGATTCTGTTCTACGTGCTCGCGATCGCCGTGATGCTGATGATGACGCCGTGGCGGCAGCTCGCCGAGGGCGGCGGCACGGTGACGGGCAGCCCGTTCGTCCGCGCGTTTGCGGCGATCGGCATTCCGTCGGCGGCGGGCGCGATGAACATCGTCGTCATCTCGGCGGCGATGTCGAGCGCCAACTCGAATCTCTACATGACGGCGCGCATGCTCCTGTCGCTTGCGCGATCGGGCTACGCGCCGCGCCGGCTCGGCGTCGTCACGGACGCCGGCGTGCCGCTCGCCGCCGTTGCGACGGCGAGCACCGGCGTGGGCGCGGCGATTCTCCTCGCGATCTTCGCGCCGGCGAATGCATTCCTCGCGCTGTACGGCACGGCGGTCGCCGGCATGCTCTTCATCTGGATCGTGATCCTGCTGACGTATCTGCGCTTCCGAGCGGCGCTGACGCGCGACGAGCTCGCGCGCCTTCCCATCCGGATGCCGGCGCATCGCGCGGCCGCGTGGTTCGGTATCGTCTCGCTGGCCGCGATCTCGGCGACGACGTTCTTCGTGGACGGCCTGCAGTACAGCGTCGTCTTCTTTCTGCCGTTTCTGGCGCTGATCTCCGTCGCGTACGCGCGGACGCCGCGTGAAGCCCGTGTCTGATTCATCAGCCGGCGGGCGGTCCATCGCGCGCGCGTTTCCGATCGAGGACGTGCGGCGGCAGTTTCCGGCGCTCGCGCGCGCGGGGCGCTTCGTCTTCTTCGACAACGCCGCCGGCGCGCAGATCCCGGCGGCGGTGCACGACGCGGTCAGCGACCATCTCGTCGCGCGGAACGTGCAGCGCGGCGGACCGTACAGGCAGTCGCGCGAGGTCGATGCGGGGATCGCCCGCGCGCGCGAGAGCGTGGCCGCCTTCGTGAACGCGCGCGGCGCCGACGAGATTTCGTTCGGGCTGAACGCGACCTCGTTCATCCGCGCGATCAGCCTGGCCATCGGGCAGACGCTGGACGCGCGTCCGGAAATCGTCGTCAGCGATCTCGATCACGAGTCGAACGTCGCCACGTGGCTCGCCCTGCAGCGGGCGGGCACGATGGCGTCGAACGCGACGGGAACCACCGTCGACGTCGCGGAGGTTGCGCGCCGCGCCCATGCCGTCGGCGCCGAGGTCTTCCTCGACGCCGTCCATTACGCGCCGCACGGGCCGATCGACGTGCAGGCGCTCGACTGCGACTACCTGGTGTGCTCGGGCTACAAGATATTCGCGCCGCACATGGGATTTGCCTGGTGCCGGCGCGAGGCGATCAACCGGCTGCCGACGTTTCGCGAGGACTTCATCCCGGACGTGACGCCCGACAAGCTCGAGGCGGGGACGTACGCCTACGAGAACGTCGCGGGGATGGACGCCGCGATCGGCTACCTGGAGGCGATCGGCCGCGGCGCCGACGGCGCGGGATTGTCGCGCGTGGACGCGCTCGGCGCCGCGATGTCCGCGATCGCGGAGTACGAGCGCGGCTTGTCGAGGAGGCTGCTCGACGAAGCGCAGAGCATCGCCGGCGTCACCGTGCACGGCGTCGCGTCGCGCGATCGGCTGCACGAGCGCGTGCCGACGCTGTGCTTCAACGTCGCCGGCCGCGACGCGGCCGCCGTCGCCGATGCGCTCGCGGCGCGCGACATCGGCGTGCGCAGCGGCCACATGTACGCGCCGCGGCTGATGGCGCGCCTGGGCCTCGCGCCGCACGGCGCCGTCCGCGCGTCGCTCGTGCACTACAACACCGCCGGAGAGATCGAGCGCTTCGCGGCGGCGCTGCGCGAGGCGATCGCCGGAACCCGCTGACGCGCGCACGCGTCAGCGCGGCACGATCTCGACCGCGACCATGTTCCAGACGCTGTTCGTGTTCGTGTCCCCGATCGAGAGGAGCGAGCCGGCGGAGCTGCCCGCCGATCCCTGCACCCAGAACGTCGCGTTGACCTTCGTGTCCACCCACTGATGGATCATCGTCTGGCCCGGGTTCGCGGTCCGTGCCTTGGGCCGCTCGGGATCGTTCCCGACGCCGATCACGAAGGAGCCGTCGGCGGCGGCGAGGAACGAGACGTTCGGGCCGATGTTCGAGACGCCCCAGCTCGCGCCGCTGCCGCCGATGCCACCCGCGCCGGTGAACGACATCACCGTCAGCGACTGATCGAAGCCGCCAACCGCCGGCGTCGCGGTGACCGTGGCGTTGACGAGCGGCGCCGGCGCGGTCGCCGTCCAGATTTCCGCCGTGCCGTCGTTCTTGTTGACGCGTCTCACGAGCGTCCACTCGAGGCCCGCGCCCGACACCGTGACGGTTTGTCTCGTCGCGCTATTCGGGCCGTCCGACGACACGAACGCGACGAGGACTTCGCCCGCTTCGGACGTGTTGAACGGCGCGGTGACGCGCGTGCCTGTTCCATCGGAGAACGTGAGCACGTCGACGCCGAGCGGTTCCGGCGGACCGGACGAGACGACGAGATCGACGGCCGCGCCCACCGTGGCCGACGCTCCGCCGATCGGCGATTGGCTGATCACCGAACCTGCGTCAACCGAGGTGCTCGACGCCGTCGTCACCGTGCCGACGGCGAGCTTCGCGTCGGTGATCGCCGCCGTCGCGTCGGCCTGCGTCATCTCGATCACGTTCGGCACGACGACGAGCACCTGCGGCACGCCCGTCGAGACGACGAGCGCGATCGCGCTGCCGGTCGCGACGGACGCTCCTGCGGCGGGCGACTGAGTGATCACCGATCCCGCGGGGACCGTCGCGCTCGACGACTGCGTCACCGCGCCGACGACGAGATCCGCGCCGGTGATCGCGGTCGTCGCGGCGGCCTGCGTGAGGCCGACGACGTTCGGCACGGTCACTTGCGGCGGACCGGACGAGACGACGAGCGCGACCGTGCTGTCGATCGCCACCGAAGTGCCGCCGACGGGCGACTCGCTGATCACCGATCCGGCGGGGACCGTCGTGCTCGACGACTGCGTCACCGCGCCGACGACGAGGTTCGCGCCCGTGATCGCGGAGGTCGCCGCCGCCTGCGTCAG
>QHWK01000844.1:1319-3994 GCA_003223775.1 Acidobacteriota bacterium | reverse complement strand
CGCGCCTTCCGGCACGCCTGTGCCCTGATATCGATCGAAGAACGTCGATGCCACGAGCGGCGCCGGCAGACGGCCTCCGGCGGTGAGAATGGTGCCACGAATGATCTCCGCAGGCAAGGTCTCGGCCACGACGATCGAGAGGTCGCGCACGACGAACGGGTGCCGCGCGAGCGGAACGGCGGCGTCGCTCGCGATCGCGCGCGCGCGATCGAGCAGATCGAGATCGAGCTCCGCGACGCAGACGCGATCCTGGCGCGGCAGTCCGCGCGCGTCGGCGACGTTCGGCGCGAGCACGCCGGCGAGGCCCAGCGGCGCGCCGCGCTCCGCGCCGTCGGCGACGACGATCGCCGCCGCCTGGCCCGCGACGAGATACGGCGCGCGCGACGGCTCGAAGCGGACGGCGACGCGAAACGCGGCGGCCATGTGCTCGGCGATCCCCTTGACGTCGAAGAAGTCGACCTCGCGCGCCGCGCCCGACCAGTGATCGATCGTCGCGGCGCCGGTCCACGCGACGCCGACGCTGCGCGTCTCGCCGGCCGCGGCGAAGCGCGTGCCCACCTCGAAGAGGCGCACGTCGCGGCGTCCGTGGCGCCGGTTGTGCGCCACGGCGTCGACGAGCCCCGGCAGCAGCGACGGGCGCAGCGTGTCGAATTTCCCCGAGAGCGGGTTGGTGACGCGAATCGCGCCGTCGGCGAACAGCTCCGCCGCTTTCGCCTCGATGAAGCCGAACGTGATCGCTTCCGAGAGGCCGGCCGGCATCAGCAGGCGCCGCACGAGCTGATCGCGCGCGACGCGCGCGTCGGGCGGCGGCGCCAGCTCGGTGAGCGGCGGAAACCTCGGCTCGAGCGAGTCGAAGCCGTAATGGCGGCCGACCTCTTCGATGAGATCGACTTCGCGCAGGAGATCGACGCGGAAGGTCGGCGCGACGACGTCCCAACCGTCGGCCGCGCGCGCCACGCCGAGTCCGAGACCGCGCAAGATCCGCTCGGTGTCGCCGTCCGGCACCGCGGCGCCGAGCAGCCGCGCCAGCCGATCGCGGCGCAGGTGCAGCGCGACCGCGGGCCGCGGCCGCGGGAAGACGTCGACGATCGATCCGGCGGGCCGCCCCGCGCCGAGCCGTTCCATCAGCGCCGTGGCGCGCTGAATCGCCGTCACCTGCGCGCCGATGTCGGCGCCGCGCTCGAACCGCGTCGACGCTTCGGTTTTCAGGCCGAGGCGCTTGCTCGTGCGCCGCACGGACGTGGCCTTGAAGTACGCGCTCTCGAACACCACGCGCGTCGTCGACGCCGACACCTCGGAGGCGGCGCCGCCCATCACGCCCGCGATGGCCTGCGCGCGATCGCGATCCGCGATCACGAGCATGTCGGGATCGAGCTTGCGGTCGACGCCGTCGAGCGTGGTGATCGTCTCGCCCGGCTTCGCGCGGCGCACGCGGATCTCGCCGCCGGCGATCCGCGCGGCGTCGAAGGCGTGCATCGGCTGGCCGATCTCGAGGTTCACGTAGTTGGTGACGTCGACGATCGTGCTGATCGGCCGCACGCCGGCCGCCTCGAGCCGCGCCGCGAGCCACGCCGGCGACGGTCCGAGCGCGACGTCGGCGACGAGCGCCGCGTACCGCGGGCAGAGCTCCTCGTCCTCGATCGTGACGCGGACGCCGCCGGGGCCGGCGACCGGCAGCGCGGCGAGGCGGACGCGCGCGTCGGCGTCGGCCGAGGGAAGGCGGAGCGGACGATCGAACGCCGTCGCCACCTCGCGCGCGAGGCCGAGCACGCTGAGGCAGTCGGGCCGGTTCGCGGTGATCTCGAAGTCGATCACCGCGTCGCCGTCGGCGAGCGCCTCGACCGACGCGACCTCGAACCCGCGCAGCCCGAGCCTCCCGGCGACGTCGTCAGCCGACGCGTCGATGTCGACGAATTCCTTCAGCCACGAGAGAACGAGTCGCATCTAGTACGGGAACTGCTCGAGGAATCTCAAATCGTTCTCGTAGAACAGCCGGATGTCCTCGACCTGGTAGCGCAGGATCGCGACGCGCTCGATGCCGATGCCCCAGGCGAAGCCGGTGTACTTCTCGGCGTCGTAGCCGACGGCCTCGAAGACGGCCGGGTGGACCATGCCGCAGCCGAGGATCTCGATCCATCCGCTCCGCTTGCACATCGCGCAGCCGGCGCCGTCGCACGACCAGCAGCTGATGTCGACCTCGGCGCTCGGCTCGGTGTAGGGAAAGAAGCTCGGACGCAGGCGGATGCGCGAGCGGTCGCCGAACATGTCGCGGCCGAAGGCGAGCAGGGTGCCTTTCAGATCCGCCAGCGAGATCCCTTCGCCGACGACGAGCCCCTCCATCTGCGTGAAGTTCGGCGTGTGCGTCAGATCGAGGTCGTCCTTGCGGTACACCTTGCCCGGCGCGACGATGCGGACCGGCGGCTGGTGGGTGAGCATGTAGCGGATCTGCACCGCCGACGTGTGCGTGCGCAGCATCGTGCGCGGATCGTCGTCGCCGGCGAGCGGCGGCATCGGCGACGCGAGGTACAACGTGTCCTGCATGTCGCGCGCGGGATGCGCCGCCGGCATGTTGAGCGCATCGAAGCAGTGCCACTCGTCCTCGACCTCGGGGCCCTCGACGATCGTGAATCCCATGCGCGTGAAGATCGATTCCATCCGGTCGCGGACGATCGTCA
>QHWK01000844.1:0-1282 GCA_003223775.1 Acidobacteriota bacterium | reverse complement strand
CGCCTGCTTCAGCTCGTTCGCGTAGCGGCCGATCGTCTTTTTCGCGTCGGGAGGCGCGCCGCCGACGAGCTGCATCCACGACGCGACGATCGAGTTCTTGCGTCCGAGGTAGCGGTCGCGGACCGTCTGGGCGTCGCGGCCGGCCTTGGCCGCCGCGAGCTCGCGCTCGAACGCGGCGACGTGTGCGGCGACGGCGTCTTCGCTGGGAGGAAGTTCGGACATGGCGGACGGTGCGTCGGGGCTGGGGGCTAGCCGTCGCGCTTCTGATGTCAGCGAGCCCCAAGCCCCTGGCCGCGACGCGGTTCTTTACGCCCGAGCGGCGGTTTTGGCGGCCTTCACCGCGGTCTTCACGGCGGCTTTCGCCTGCTTCGCGACCGACGCGAACGCGGCAGGACTGCTCACCGCGAGCTCCGCGAGACTCTTGCGATCGAGCGTGACGCCGGCGTTCTTCAGGCCGTTGATCAGCTGACCGTAGGTGAGGCCGTGCTCGCGCGCCGCCGCGTTGATGCGGACGATCCACAGCCGGCGGAAATCGCGCTTCTTGCGGCGGCGGCCGACGAACGCGTACTTCAGCGCGGTGTCGACCGATTCCTTCGCGGCGCGATACAGCTTGCTCTTGTTGGCGTAGTAGCCCTTCGCGAGCCCCAGCAGCTTCTTGCGCTTGGCGCGTCGGACCGTGCCTCTCTTCACTCTCGGCATTCGTTCGCTCCCCAGCAACCCGAAATTAAGAATTAGAAATTAAGAATTAAGAATTCGCGATTCCAAACGCAGACCACGAATTCTTAATTCCAAATTCTTAATTCTTAATTGCGTCATCTCACCTATACGGCAGCATCCGCGCCAGCTTCGGCGCGTCGACCTCCGCCACCGTGGTCGTTCCCTTGAGCCCGCGCTTCCGCTTGCGCGTCTTGCTGCTCAGGATGTGCTGCTTGAACGCGCTTCCCCTGAGGAACTTGCCGTTCTTGGTGCGCTTGAACCGCTTCGCGGCCCCGCGGTGGGTCTTGAGCTTCAGCTTCTTCGGCATCTCGGGTTCCTATGTCGCCGTCGTGACCTGTTTTGCGCCCGCCGGCTTCGCCTTGCCGCCGCCGGTCTGCGGCCGCCGCGTCAGGATCGTGTGCATCTGGTTGCCTTCCATCCGCGGCATCGTCTCGGCGATCGCGACGTCGCGCAGCTCGTCGACGAGCCGCTCGAGGATGCGCCGGCCGATCTCGGGGTGCGCCATCTCGCGGCCGCGGAAGAAGATCGTCGCCTTCACCTTGTCGCCGTCCTCGAGGAAGCGCTC
>QHWK01000843.1 GCA_003223775.1 Acidobacteriota bacterium | reverse complement strand
GGGAGCCGCTGGTGCTCGGCGTCATCGCCGGCGTGCTGAACGTCGTGCCGTTCATCGGGCCCGCCATGGGCGTCGCCGTGTGTGCGTCCGTCGCGTTCGTGCAGTTTCACACGGTGCCGGTGACGCTCGAGGCCGGCGGCCTCGCGACGCTGGTCGCGGCGCTCGAGGGCAACCTCGTGACGCCGTGGCTCACCGGACGCGCAGGCGAGATGAACACCGTCGCGGTGTTCGTCTCCGTGTTGTTCTGGGGGTGGATGTGGAGCGTGTGGGGACTGCTGCTCGCGGTCCCCATCATGGTGTCGATCAAGGCTGCAGCGGATCGGATCGAACCGCTGCAGCCGCTGGGAGAGCTGCTGGGCCCTTAGCCGTTCGCGGGACGAACGGTGACGAAGATGTCGCTGCCCTCGCGGTTGATCAGGAGCAGCGTCGGCCGCTCGGTCGCCTTCTTCAACGCCGACCGCAGATCCTCGACCGACTTCACCGGCTGCCGGTTGACTTCCTCGATGATGTCGCCGGGCTGGATGCCCGCAGCCGCCGCGCGGCCGTCGGGGTTCACGTCCTCGACGACGAGACCCTGCACATCCTTCGGCGCGCGCGTCCGCTCACGGAGCTCCGGCGTGAGCGGCGCCACCGAGACGCCGAGCGCCGCTGTGTCGTCGGCCTCGCCCGGCGCGCCGTCGCGATCGCCGCGGCCGCGCGCGAGCTTCTCCGGGTTCGCTTCGTCGAGCGTCACCGTCAGCTTCTTCTCGCTGCCGTCGCGATTGATCACGAGCTCCGCCGTCCTGCCCGGACCCACTTCCGCCACGCGGTTGCGCAGCGTGTTGGTGTCGTGCACCGGCTGGCCGTTGAACGATTCGATGACGTCGCCGCGCTTCACGCCCGCGCGCTCCGCAGCGCTCGCCGGCGAGACGGAGCTCACGACGGCGCCGTGCGCGTTCTTCAGCCCCAGGCTCTCCGCGAGATCGGACGTGACGGTCTGCACCGTGACGCCCAGCTGCGAGCGCGTCACTTTCCCGTGCGTGCGCAGCTCGTCCATCACGTGCTTCGCCATGTTCACCGGAATCGCGAAGCCGATGCCGATGTTGCCGTCATTGCTCGAGAGAATCTGCGAGTTGATGCCGACGAGCTCGCCCTTCGTGTTGACGAGCGCGCCGCCCGAGTTGCCGTGGTTGATCGGCGCGTCGGTCTGCAGGAAGTCTTCGTAGCTGCCGTCGCCGACGCCCGTCGACCGCCCCTTCGCGCTGATGATGCCCATCGTCACCGTCTGGCCGACGCCGAGCGGGTTGCCGACCGCGAGCACGACGTCCCCCACCTTCACGCCGTCCGAGTTGCCGAGCGCGATCGGATGCAGCTCGGATGCGTTCACCTTGAGCAGCGCGAGATCGCTCGGCTTGTCGATGCCGACCAGCTTCGCCGTCAGCGTGCGGTCGTCGGTGAGATCCACTTTGATCTCGTCCGCGTTGTCGACGACGTGGTTGTTGGTGAGGATGTAGCCGTCGCTCGAGACGATGACGCCCGAGCCGAGCGCGCGCTGCCGCGGCGAGCGCTGCGTGCGCGGCATCCGGCCGCCGAACTGATCGCCGAAGAAGCGCCGCAGCAGATCGTCCGGCTCCTGGCCGTCGAACTGCGTCGGCGAGATGCGCGCCTTGCCGGTCGTACGAATGGTGACGACCGCCGGCGCGGCGACGTTCACGACGTCCGCGTACGAATCGCGGCCGCCGGCAATCGCGTGCGCGATCGGCGTGGTGACGGCCGGTGTGGCGTGCGTCGCGGCCGCCTGATCGGCCGCGGCGCCGTGCCACGCCGCCCCGCCCAGCAGCACGACAATGGCGGCAATCGCCGCGCCCGTGCGGCCCACCCGTCTGGTGATGTTCAAATGTCCGTTCATGACTCTCTGCCGTCCTTTCGTTGGCTCTCTCTGAGATCGAGTCTACGAACTTAGACGGAGCCCCGCCTTGCCGGGCCGTTACAGGAGGATTACATCGCGCCCGGTTCGCTGTCGACGGCGACCGTTCCTCCGTGCGCCTCCACGATGGCTTTCACGAGGCTGAGGCCGAGGCCAAGGCCGCGTTCGGCGCGGCTGCGGTCGCCGCGAAACAGCCGATCGAAGATTCGCGGCCGCTCGTCGGGAGGAATGCCAGGTCCTGTGTCGCGGACGCGGAGCAGCGCCGCATTGCCGGCGCCGCGGACCTCGACGTCCACGCGGCCGCCCGGCGGCGTGTACTTCACCGCGTTGTCGATCAGGTTTGCCGCGGCCTGCTCGAGCCGCGTCCGATCGGCGGTCGCTTCGACGTCCTCGCTCGCCTCGACGACGAGGCGGACGCCTTTCGCGTCGGCGACGTCGCGGTACAGATCGACCGCCCGCTCGACGACGTCCGCGAGGCGCACGCGCTCGCGCCGCAGCGGCATCGCGCCGCTCTCGGCTTCCGAGATGTCCATCAAGGCGTTGAGCATCACGAGGACGCGATCGGTCTCTTCCACGCAGTCGGCGAGCGCCTCGCGGTAGCGATCGAGGGCCGCCGGCCCCGCGAGCGCCATCTCCGCCGTGCCGCGCAGGCGGGTCAGCGGTGTGCGCAGATCGTGCGACACGTTGTCGAGCGCGCCGCGCATTGCCGTCACCAGGCCTTCGATCTTGTCGAGCATCGCGTTGAAGAGCTCGGTGAGCTCGTCGAGCGCATCGCCCGAACCGTCGAGCGGCACGCGCGCGTCGGTGCGGCCAGTGCGGATGATGCGCTGCACCGCGAACGAGAGGCGCCGAATCGGCCCGAGCGCGGACTGTGTGGCGAGCCATCCGCCCGTCAGCGCGATCGCGAAGACGAGCAGCGTCACGAGGCCGAGCGCCGCGCGGAAGCGTGCGAGCAGCTCGTCGCGCAGCTCGGTGCTCTTGCCGACCTGCACGAGCGTGCCGTCGGCGAGGGTGGCGGACGCGATCTCGAGCTTCGACGGATCCCATCCTTCCGGATTGCTGAGCACGACCGCTTCGACGCCGCGATCGACGACGCGGACGAAGAGGCGTTCGGGCGCGGCCTGCTGCTCGGCGCGGACCGTCGCCGCGAGCACCCGCACGCCGCCGCGCTGATACGCGGCCGCGTAGTCGCCGAGCTTGCCGCGGATGATCTGCTGATCGCGCTGCGCCAGCGAGGTCGCCGTCAGGTAGTAGGTGAGGAAGACGATCGCCGTCGAGCCGACGACGAACAGCGTCGCGTACCAGAGGGCGATCCGGAGGCCGAAAAAAAGGGGTCGTACCCCTTTTTCAAGGTCGGAGGACATAGCCCACGCCGCGTACGGTGTGCAGCAGCTTCTTCTCGAACGGCCGATCGATCTTCTCACGCAGCCGGCTCACCAGGACGTCCACGATGTTGGTCTGCGGATCGAAGTTGTACTCCCACACGTGCGACAGGATCATCGTCTTCGAGACGACCTTGCCGGCGTTGCGCATCAAGTACTCGAGCAGCGTGAATTCACGCGGAGCGCCTGCACCCGCGCGATCAGCTCGGCGAACGCGAACGGCTTCGTCAGGTAGTCGTCGCCGCCGGTCTGCAGCCCTCGGACGCGATCGTCCACCGATCGACGCGCGCTGAGAATCAGGACGGGCGTCGCCACGCCGCGCCGGCGCAGCTCCTCGATCAGCGACAGGCCGTCGCGCTTGGGCAGCATGACGTCGACGATCGCGACGTCGTACGGCGCGGCGACCGCGCGCGCGAGCCCGGCCTCGCCGTCCGACTCGTGATCGACGGCGTAGCCCGCTTCCCGCAGACCGCGAACGACGAAGTCCGCAATCGTCGCATCGTCCTCGACCAAGAGCGCGCGCACGGCCGTTCCGCCCTTCCGCCGCTCAACGCGCCGGAGTGGTGCTGTGCGCCGCGCGCAGGTACTGCGGCGGCCACGGCACGGACGCGCCCAGCTTGTCCGCGGCGTGCAGGGGCCAGTATGGGTCGCGCAGCAGCTCGCGCGCGAGCAGCACGACGTCGGCCTGCCCGCTCGCGACGATCGCGTCCGCCTGCTGCGGATCGGTGATCAGCCCGACGGCACCCGTGGCGATGGCGGCGTCGCGGCGGATGCGCTCCGCGAAGGGCACCTGGTATCCGGGGCCGATGACAATCTGCTGATCGTGGACAGCGCCGCCCGACGAGCAGTCGACGAGATCGACGCCGTGCGCCTTCAGCCGCCGCGCCAGCTCCACCGCCTGATCGAGATCCCATCCGCCCTCTTTCCAGTCCGTGGACGAGATGCGCACGAACAACGGCAGGCGATCCGGCCAGACGCCGCGCACGGCCTCGACGATCTCGAGGCAGAGCCGCGCGCGGTTGTCGAACGATCCGCCGTACTCGTCGGCGCGCGTGTTCACGAGCGGCGAGAGAAACTCGTGGATCAGATATCCGTGCGCCGCGTGCAGCTCGACGACGTCGAAGCCGGCGGCGAGCGCGCGGCGCGCCGCCGCGCGAAACGCGGCGACGATCTCGCGGATCTCGGCGACGCTCAACGGACATGGCACGGGATAGGAATCAGCGAACGGAGTCGCCGTCGGGCCGACCGGCTGCCAGCCGCCCTGCTCGCTCGCGAGCCGGCCGCCGCCTTCCCACGGCCGCACCGTGCTTCCCTTGCGCCCCGCGTGCGCGAGCTGCATGCCGGCGAGCGCTTTCTGCGAATGCACGAACCGCACGATGCGCGCGAGGCCGTCGACGTGGCCGTCGTCGTAGATGCCGAGATCCTGCGGGCTGATGCGGCCCGTCGCCGTGACGGCGGTCGCCTCGGTGAACACCAGCGCCGCGCCGCCCACGGCGCGGCTGCCGAGGTGCACGAGATGCCAATCGTTCGAGAAGCCGTCGACGCTCGAGTACTCGCACATCGGCGAGACGACGATGCGGTTGGCGAGCGTCAGGGATCGGAAGGCGATCGGATCGAACA
>QHWK01000842.1 GCA_003223775.1 Acidobacteriota bacterium | reverse complement strand
TCGCGCCGTACGCGGCGCCGACCGGCGGCTCTCCGACGCCGCGGACGCCCGTCGGCGTTTCCGGATCCGGAATGTCGACGGCGTCGCCGGAGAAGTTCAGCGGCGCGTCGAGAATCGTCGGCGGGTGATTGTGATGGAAGCGGCGCGCGAGCGCGACGCCGTAGTGCTGGTCGTAGGCCCAGCGCTGCGTCTTCGCGTGGCCGAGGCCGAGCATCGATCCACCGAACAGCTGTCCCTTCAAGCTGCGCGGGTTGAGGATCGTGCCGACGTCGCCGACCGCGGTGTAGTCGTTCACCGTCACGACGCCCGTTTCGGTATCGACTTCCACTTCCGCGAAGCCGATGACGAAGGACTGCGACTGGCCGTCGCGCGGGTACGCGTCCTTCGCGACTGCCATCAGCCCCTGGCCGACGAGGTTTTTCGCCGAGGTCTTCGTGAAGTTGTTGATGTCCTCCGGCAGTTCGTGGCCGTCGTACTTGCCGCCGAGCTCGATCGCTTTCTGAGCGGCCTGCGCGAAGGTCATCGTGCCGCCGGGGCCGGACACCTTGCCGCCGGCCACCTTGTAGGCCGCCGGACTGCCGCCGTGCGTCTTCGCCGCGATCTCCTGGAGCTTCTTGATCGCGTCGGTCGCGGCCGCGTGCGCCGCGCGCGTCATCGCGTGCGCCGTCTGGCTGCCGGCCGAGATGCAGGTCCACGGCAGGTTCTTGCTCGTGTTGCCGAACACGATGTCGCACTGCTCGAACGGCACGCCGAGCATTTCGGCCGCCTGGCGATGGACGTCGAACATCGAGTGCGTGCCGAGGTTGCCGATGCCCGACTGAATCTGGATGCGGCCGTCGGGCTTGATGATGAACAGGCCGTCGAAGCCGATCGAGCCGCCCGAGTACGGGCTGACGGCGACACCGATGCCGCGCGCCTTGTTCCCCTGCTTGCGCGTCGTGGTGAGCGCGGCCTTGCGCTCCTCCCACTTGAACATGTCGCGGCCCTTGTCGAGCGCCTCGCGGACGAACGCGCTCGTCACGTACGCCTGCTTGCCGTTTGGCAGCGCGGGGCCGAAGGGCGCGTGGCCGGACGGCGCGTTGATCTTCCGCAGCTCCACCTGATCGACGCCGAGCTTCTTCGCCGCCTTCGCGAGGATCGGCTCGACGATCCCGATGCCCTGCATGCCGCCGGGCGCGCGCTGCGAGGTCTTCGGCGGCGTGTTGGTCAGCACCGTCAGCCCGCGCCAGCGCATCGTCTCGGGCTGATAGGCGAGCGACACCGTCGTGCCCGCGGAGCGCGCGTCGCCCTGCGCGTCGTACGGACCGTTGTCGCAGATCGTGTACATGTCGATCGCGAGGATCTTCCCGTCCTTGCGGAAGCCGATCTTCGTGCGCGCGAGGATGCCCGGCCGCGCGCGGCCGATGAAGTGCTCGTCTTCGCGCGTGATGCGCATCATCACCGGCGCGTTCGCCTTCTTCGAGAGCAGCGCCGGAATCGCCATCGAGACGGCGCCCGGAATCTTGCTGCCGAAGCCGCCGCCCGTGTACTCGCTCACGATCACGACCTTGTCGGGCGTCAGTCCCGTCCAGCGCGCCACCGACGCGACGGTCTGAACCGTCGACTGCGTCGAGCCGTGCAGGAACAGCTTGCCGTTCTGCCAGTAGGCCATCGCCGTCCGCGTCTCGAGCGGCTGGTGCCCCGTGGACTGCGTCATGAAGGTCTCGTCGAGGACGAGATCCGCCTTCTTCATCGCGCCGTCGACGTCGCCGAACGTCCACTCGTCGCTGGCCTTGCCGATCGGCATCTGGCCCGCGCCTGCTTTCGCGAAGTCGTCGTCGGTCCACTTCCAGACGACGACCTGCGGCGGCGCCGGCGCCGCTGCGCCCGCGCCGCCGCCGGCGCGTCCCGCGCGCGCGCCCGGCGCGGCGCCTTCGGTCGGCCCGCGGCGTCCGCCTTCAGCGGCAGTCGCTGCGCCCGCGCCCGCGGCGCCCGCCGCGGCCCCGCGCTGTTCGCCGGCAGGACCGGTCGGCGTCGGCGTTCTCGGCGCCGCCGCATCCGCGCCGCGCGCGCTGTTGGCCGGCCCGCGCGCGCCGGGCGCCGCAGGCGGCGCGGCCGGACGCACCCACACGTTGCCGGCCGTGCGCGCGTTCGCGCCGCCCGGCCGCAGGCTCTCGATCGGATCGACGACGAAGGGGAGCGGCTCGAACTCGATGTCGATCCGTTCGATCGCCTCCGCCGCGGTGAGCTCATCGACCGCCGCGACGGCGAGAATCGGCTCGCCCTGATAGAGCGGCTCGTTCGTGAGGCCGCGCTCCGAGATCTGCGACGCCTGCACGCCCTCGCCGAGGGTTGCGCCGGCGGCGGCGCCCGGCATGTCGTCGGCCGTGAGGATCGCCTTCACGCCGGGGTACGCCATCGCCGCGCTCGTGTCGAGCCGCTTCACGCGGGCGTGCGGATACGGGCTCACGAGGAGCTTCGCGAACAGCATCCCCTCGACGCGGTAGTCTTCCGCGTACTTCGCCTTGCCGGTGACCTTCGCGACGAGATCCGGCGTCGTGTAGTTCTGGCCGATGAGTTTGTCACC
>QHWK01000841.1 GCA_003223775.1 Acidobacteriota bacterium | reverse complement strand
CCGATCGAAGTTCTTGATGCGGCCCTCGAGCTCGCTCCCGTCCATCATGCGGATGGTGACGGTGAGCTTCTCGCGCCGTACGTAGTTGAGAAAGACGTCCTGGATGTTCGGCTGCGCATGGGCGGGCTTCGCGTCAGGGGCGGGCGACATAATCCTCAATCAACCGCATCACGGCCATCACCGTCGGGGCCGATTCACCGGGTCCGTCGACCCAGATTAGATTAGGTTCTTTGCGAAACCAGATCAACTGCCGCCGCGCGTAGCGCCGATTCTCCTGCGTGATGAGCGCGCGCGTCGCCGCTTCGTCGCGCAGGCCGTGAAGGTGCTCGAGCGCCTGCCGGTACACGAGGCCGCCGAACGGCCGCGCGGTCTCCGGCACGCCGCGGGCGAGCAGGCCGCGGATCTCGTCGAGCAGGCCGCGCGCGAACTGGTCGTCGACGCGGCGCGCGACGCGCGCGGCAATCTGCGCCGCCGGCAGCCGCAGCGCCGTCGCGAGGACGTCGAGAGCCGCGTCGAACCGGCGCAGCATCCGGTGCAGGAACGCGACGCCGCGGCGCATGGCGATCGAGTCCAGGCGGCGGCGCAGCGCCGGATCGGCGCCGGGCCCCGGGAACAAGCCACGCGTCAGCGCGCGGAAGTAGAAGCCGGTGCCGCCCGCCAGGATCGGGAGCCGGCCGCGCGCGTGAATCCCGCGGATGGCCGCGGCCGCATCGCGCGCGAACTGCGCCGCCGTGTACTCCTCGGTCGGCTCGACGATGTCGATCAGGTGATGCGGGATGCCGCGCCGATCGGCGGCCGCAATCTTGTCGGTGCCGATGTCGAACCCGCGGTAGACGGCGGTCGAATCGCAGTTGACGATCTCGCCGCCGAACCGTTCGGCGATGGCGAGCGCGAGCGCGCTCTTGCCCGTCGCCGTCGGCCCGAGCACGGCGACGAGCCTGATCCTGGACCCCTCACGCGGCATTCACGGAAAAGCAGCCACAGAGCACGCGGAGACCACAGAGCATCTCTTCTCGCTGTCACGCTGCATCCGCGTCTTGGGTGTCACGCTGTATTCGCGAACCGTGCCAGAAGAGAAAAAGAGAATTCTCTGTGAGCTCTGTGAACTCTGTGGTTGCTTTCCTTCACGCCGTGCGCAGGAGGACGTACGCGACGAACGCCAGCGTCAGAATGAGAAGCCCGAGTTGCTGCGGGCGCGTCACCGCGGCGGCGCCTCGTTGTAGAAGAACGTGACGGTGAAGAACGCCTTGTCCGCCGGATACTCCGGCGGCAGCGGCTGCGTCGGGTTCGATCCGGCGAGCGCGCCGACCGCGGCGTTGTTGAACGCGTCGATCGGGCACGGGCCGACGACGTTGAGGTCGCTGATCGTGCCGTCCTTGTGCACGTTGAACGTCACGACGACGTGCCCCTTGTTGGTCATCGCGGCGTAGGGAATGAACCAGTTGCGCTTCACCTGCGCGATGAAGCGGCGTATCCACGGCCCGAACTCCACGCCCTTGGTGTCGAACTGGATCTCGGGGCCGAACTGGCCGCCGGCGCCGCCCTGATTGTCGAACACCTCGCCCTGCGTGTAGCGCTGCAGGTTGCGCAGCGCGTCGCCGAGCGATCCGCCAGCGGTTGGCGATCGCCCCGACGCGCCCGTGTTCGGAGGCCGCGCGGACGGAAACTGCATCGCCGACTGCGAGTCGGGAATCTTCGGCGCCTCGGCCGGACTGGGCTGGGGCGGCTCCGTGGGACGCCCCGCGGCGGGATCGGGCTGCGGCCCCTGCCCGCGCGCGACGGCCGCCTGCCGCTGCGCCTCGTCCATGCGATTCGGGCTGTTGCCGCGGTTGAACGGAAGCTCGTTGGTCGGCTTCGGCGCGCGTTCCGGCGATTGCGCGCGGCGATCGAGGTCGGACGCCTCCGCCCGCGGCGGCGGCTTGAACACCGGACGCTCGATCCGCGGCTGGACGAAGACGAACCGCGGCTGCTCGCGCGCCTGCTGCACGATCGGCGCCGGAATGGTTTGCAGGAACTTCGGCAGGTAGCGCGGCAGCCATTTCGGCGACACCAGGACGAGGATCACCGTCAGCAGGTGAAAGATGATCGTCAGCAGGACCATCTCGAGCCTCGTCAGCGCTCGGCCGACCGGCTCAATCGACGGGTGATAATCCTCGAAATCGAAATACATCAGGGACTTACGGCAGTATATCAGCCGGGGCTGGGGGCTCGGGGCCAGCGGTCGGTAAAAGTTCGTAACCTGGTGACAGCTAGCCCACGGCGCCGCGCCCTTTCGTCGCCGTGTAGAGAACGACGCTGCCGAACGTCAGGCGGACGGCGCGCACGTCGGCGAAGCCGGCGTGTCGCAGAATTTTCACGAACTCGTCGGGCGCGGTGAACGCATCGATCGACGCGGGCAGATACCCGTACGCCGCGTCGTGGCGCGACACCGCCCGGCCGACGAGCGGCAGCACGCGCTGCACGTACCACCGGTACGCACCGGAGACGACGGGCGTGGTCGGCATCGCGAACTCGAGGATCGCGAGCCGGCCGCCCGGCGCGAGCACGCGCCGCATCTCGGCGCAGGC
>QHWK01000132.1 GCA_003223775.1 Acidobacteriota bacterium | reverse complement strand
TTGCCGTCGTCCTCATCATTGCGACCACATCGCTCGCTGCTGCGGAGCTCAAAGTCGATCTCAGCAAGGAGCAGGTCGGCCGGCCGCCGGCGACGTTCGAGCCGATGGTCGGCACCTGGGTCGTCGTGCAGGACGGCGGCGAGAAGGCGATCATGGTCGACGGCCGGCCGTGGGTCGCGAGCAAGGACAACCCGACGAAGCTGCTCATCGAGAGCGCGCGCAAGCTGTACGGCACGAGCAACGAAGAGCTCATGGACAACGCGAAGCAGTTCGCGTACTTCCCCGTCGCGGTGCTGCGCGGTGTCGATAGCTTCTCGAACGGGACGATCAGCGTCAAGTTCAAGACGATCTCCGGCGACGCGGATCGTGCGTCGGGCATCCTCTTCAACGTGAAGCCCAACGGCGACTGGCTCGCGGTCCGCTACAACGACACCGAGAACAACGTCGCGCTGTGGGAGTTCCACAACGGCATCCGCCGAAACGTGCGCTTCAGCGACCGCGCCCACAAGTTCACGCCGGATCGCGCGACGTGGCACGAGCTGAAGCTCACGATCGACGGCGCCGATCTGAAGACGTACCTCGATGGCGAGCTCGCGCTCGCCTACGCGCTCGGCAGTGCGCCCGGCCCCGGCCGCAACAACGCGCCGCCGAATCCGGATCTGATTCCCGCCAACAACGCCGTCCTGCGTCCGCCCGTGCAGGGAAAGATCGGCCTGTGGGCGAAGACCGACACGACGAGCTACTTCAAGGATTACGTGGCGAGCCCGAGGTGATTTCGTTCGTGATGGTACGTCGATTGTGGAACGCGATCGTTGGCGCGTTCGTGTTCGTGCTGGTGACCGCCGCCCTCGCACACGCACAGTCCCCCAATACATCCACGCTTGTCGTGCTCGTCACCGATCCGTCGGGCGCCGTGATCGAAGGCGCGAACGTGCTGGCGGTCAACGACCAGACGGGCGCGGTTCGCGAGGCGGTGTCGGGGCGCGACGGCCGCGCGACGATCTCCGCGCTGCCATTGACTGGCGCGTATTCAGTTCACGTCTCGACGCAGGGCTTCGGCGACGAGCGCAGCAACGTCACGCTTCGGTCCGGCGAAACGGCGACGCTGAAGGTCAAGCTGCAGGTGGGCGCGGAGCATACCGAAGTGACGGTCTACGGCACCGCGCACGGCGTCCGCGCGGATGCCCAGATCGGCCGGCGTCTCGACAGCGCGCAGATCGACGAGACGCCGATCCTCGGCCGCAAGGTGACGAGCGTGCCGCTGCTCAACGCGGCGTTCCGCCAGGCCAAGGGCACCGGCGATCTCTTCGTCAACGCGACGTATTTCGTGACCGGCGCCGGCAGCCGGCGCACGACGACGTTCACCATCGACGGCGTGAACAACGACGAAGGCTGGGGCCGCCAGACGATGCTCTCGACCGTGCCGCTCGGGGCGGTGCAGGAGATGGCGATGCTGTCCAACGCGTTCTCCGCCGAGTTCGGCTGGACCGCCGGCCCCGCCGTCAGCATCGTCACCAAGTCGGGCACGAACCAGCTGCACGGCGACGCGCTCTACCTCGGGCGGCCCGGCGGCTGGCAGGCGACGACGTTCGCGACAGATGGATTCTGTGCTCCGTCAGTCGCCACATGCCAGACGCCGGCAACGCTCGCGGCGATCAACCCGGCGGACGTGCCCGACGCGCTCAATCAATACTCCGCATCGGTCGGCGCCGCGCTCGCCCCGGACCGGACGTTCTTCTTCGCGTCCGGCGACTACACGCGGCAGGATCGGACGACGTTCCTTTCGAGCACGCTGCCGGCGTTTCTGCTGCCGGCCGACGGCAGCCTTGCCTACACGGGCAATTATCGGCAGGGCCTCGTGAACGCGCGCGTGGATCACAAGATCTCCCCGAGTCAGACGTTGATGCTGCGCGCGAACTTCGATCGCTTCTACGACACGAATCCGAACGACGCGGTCGGAGGAACGAGCGCGCCGAGCGTCGCGCGTCGGTACACGCGCGGCGCGGTGACGGGCCAGGCCAACCTCACCTCGATCGTCAGCTCGCACGTCGTCAACGAGGCGCGGCTCGCGTATCTCGACGGCGATCCGGTCACCAGGTGGGAAGCCGAGAACCTGTCGACGACGTATACGCGCGCGGGATCGGTGCCGTTCACGATCGGGCAGTCGCGGCTCACCGACACCTACAGCCGGCAGGCGCAGCTCTCCGACACGCTGTCCTGGTCGCGCGGCAGGCAGACGATTCGTGTCGGCGGCAGCGCCGCGCGCCACACATCCGGCGGCATGGGCAACGAGCCGGGCTTTGCCGTGCTCGGCACGTTCACGTTCCTCAACACCACGACCGCGCCGTTCGACACGCTGACGCTCGCGGACGTTCAGAACTACACGCAGCCGATCAGCTATGGGATCACGACCTACACCCTCAACCAGTGGCTCGTCGGCGCATTCGCGCAGGACAACGTGCGGGTCAGCGACGATCTGACGTTCGATCTCGGCCTTCGCTACGACGTGCAGACGTTGACGGACGCGAAGAAGGACCTCGCGCCGCGCATCGGGTTCGGCTGGCACCCGAACGGCGCCGCGCGGATCGCCGTCCGCGGCGGCTACGGCCTGTACTACTCGCAGATTCAGTCGAACCTCATCGCCGACTCGCTGACGGCGGGGCTCGACGGGTTCACGACCTACACTGCGGCGCCCGGGCAGTTCGGGTTTCCGACGTGCCTGACCGGATCGTGTCTGCCGCTCTCCTTCGATCCGCGGACGCTGCCTGCGTCGCAGCTGCCGGCGCGCAACATCACGCTGCGCGCGGGCCAGGCGGCGTTCTACCGGACGCAGTTCGCGCAGTACGGGCTGAACTTCGATCTGCTGCCGAACTATCCCGACGCGCTCGTCAGCCCGCGCAGCCAGGTCGCGTCAATCGGCGCGGAGCGCGAGATCGGCAGAGGACTGTTCGCCGGCGCCGACTACGTGCACCAGCATTGGACCGGCCTCGATCGCACCGTCGATCTGAACGCGCCGTCGCCGTTCGACCGCACCGCGCCGGGCCAGGTGCGGAGCGTGGCGGCCGCCAACGCGACGCGGCCGATCGTGCCGGCCAACGGCGGCGTGCGATCGGTGAACGTGCTGATGAACGTCGGCGTCGCCGACTACGACGGCCTGCAGACGCAGGTCAGCTATCGCGGCCACGCGAAGATGTTCGCGGCGGTGAGCTACACGCTGTCGAAGGCGACCAACACGTTCGAGCCCGACGGCAACGGCATCGCGCCGAACGACGGCAACATCGCGCGGCTCGGCGAGGTGGAGCGCGGGCCGAGCGTCCTCGATCAGCGCCATCGCGCGGTGATCACGTTCAGCTGCGAGCTGCCGTACGCGATCACCGCCGGCACCGTGACGCAGCTCGCCTCGGCGCGTCCGTTCAACGCGACGACCGGCGTCGACAACAACGGCGACGGCGCGAACAACGATCGTCCGGTCGTCGGCGGCGCCGTGATCGCCAAATCGAGTTTCCGCGGCACGGCGACCGGGGACGTCTCGGTGTTCGCGGAAGGGCGCATCCGCTTCGGCGCGCGCGCGCTCCTGCTGCGGCTCGAGGGGTTCAATCTGTTCAACCACGCGAACATCCTCGGCCGCGCGCAGACGATCTACGGCGACACCGGAACGCCGAATCCGACCTTCGGCCAGATCGTGGCGGCCGGCGCGGCGGCCAACGCGCTGCCGGCACTGGCGAACATCGACCCGCCCCGCATGTTCCAGCTGCAGGCGCGATTCACCTTCTGAGATCGCGGGAACCACGAAGACACGAAGAACTACGAAGACACGAAACACGAACAACACCCGAAGACTCTCTTTGTACTACCGTCTTCGTGATCTTCGTTGTCTTCGTGTCTTCGTGGTACGTCACGCGAGATGGCCGCGGGGACCGCGACGGGCCTTGAATCGCGCGTACGTCGCGAGCGCGACGACTAGCGCGCAGCCCTCGACGTAGACCTTCTCGGCATCGATGAAATCCGGCGGCCGGTTCTTCAGCAAGGGGTCGGCCCAGACCCCGTGGACGAAGAAGACCGCGGCCGCGGCGTACGCCGTGTAGTGCAGCGTCTTCCACCGCCGCCGGCCGAACGCCTCGCGGAAATACGACGTCGCGACGACGAACGCGACGAGATAGAAGGCGACGGCGCCGAGCGTGGTCGGCACCGGCTGCGTCGGCGACCAGATCGGCACCACCACGTCGAACAGCCGGAAGCCCGCGGTGCTCGACGCGAGGAGGATCGTCGGGTGCACGAACGCGAGGCCGAGGCCGATGTAGCCGAGCCAGTTGTGAAACGTGAACAGCTTCAGCCCCCGCACGCGCGGCCAGCGGCGGATCGGGTTGTAGCCGACCGAGAGCAGAAGCCCCAGAAGAATTTGCGCGGTGAAGACGCCGACGGCGACGAGCCCCGCCGTCCCCGACACGTCGATGGCCGTGGGCACGCCGAAAAGTCTACTTGAACAGACGGCCCGCCTCGTCCGGCGTCAGCGATCCGCCCGCGACCTCGATGGCGCGCGCGAGCGCCGGATCGCGCGACGCGGCGAGATCGGCGGGCGACGGCAGCACGATCTCGTCGGGCTCGACGCCCACCTTCTCGAGGCTGCCGCCGTCCGACATGCGCACGTCGCCGATGGTGACCGACGCGGCGTAGAAGGCGAGCGCGGCGCCGACGCCGAACTGATGCGGGAAGATCCGCGACGTCATCACCTGTCCCGACGTCCGATCGCCGAGCACAGAGCCGCGCTTCTCGATCTGCACGATCCGCGCGAACATCTCCGCCGCCGACGCCGATCGGCTGTCGACGAGCACGATCAGCCGCCCGCTGAAGCGGCTGCGCGCCGGCTTCGCCACCTCGCGCGTCTCCCGGCCGCGCAGCTTCTCCTGCGCGACGAGGATCTCGCGATCGAACGTGCGGCTCACCAGCTCGCGCAGCGCCACGACCGCGCCGCCGCCATTGCCGCGCAGGTCGAGAACGAGGGTCCGGCTGCCGCGCGCCTTCGCGATCATCTGGTCCACGGCGTCGGGATTGCCGAACACGCGCATCTTCCAGACGAAGATATCGGGCGCGATCGACGCGCCGGTGTCGCGCGCGCGATCGAGGTCGCGCTCGAGCTCCGCGACGAGATCGCCGAGCCCGGTGATCGGCTTGCTCTCGACGCGCGACGCCACGTCCACCGTCCGCGCCGATCCGTCCGGCTCGAGCACGGCGACGCGCTGCTGCGCCTGCGGGCGGATGAACCGATAGAAGTAGACCAGCCGCCAGAGATTGTCGCGCGTCGGCTTGAACGTGTTGAGGAGCAGCACGCGGTCGCCCGGTGCGAGCCCCTTCGCGGCCGCGTCGCTCGCGCGGTCCACCTCGACGACGAGCGGCACGCTGCCGACGATCGCCATCTGCCAGCCGTAGTCGACGCGGACGCGGCGGTTCGGCGGGATGAAGGTCGTGTGCGAGTCGTCCAGCTGCGTGAGGAATTCGGCGAGCGTCGCGATGCCGTCGTTGAAGCTCGGCGTCGTCTTCAACCGCAGCGCGGCGTCCTTGAACCGCGCGTCGAGGTCGACGCCGTGAAATGTCGGATCGTAATAATGCTTCGCGACGTCGTCTCGAAGCGTGCGCAGCATCGCGATCATGAAGTCGCGATCGTTGTCTGAGAGTCGCGGTTGGAACGAGAACGCAAAGGAGGCAAAGAGCGCGAAGACGCAAAGCGCGGCGCAAAGCGCGAAGCCGCGAACGATAGCGCCCTTCGCGCGTCCTCCGCGCTTCGCGGCCTTTGCCTCCTTTGCGTTCCTTTCGTTACCGGGACGCGTCCGTCGTGCTCCTCGCGCCGGCATTTTTCACGTACCGATCGAACCAGTTGAGCCGCTCGGCGAGCACGTGCAGCAGCGTCTCGCGCGCGGCATAGCCGTGCGCTTCGTTGGGCAGCATCACGAGGCGCGCCGTGCCGCCGAGCCCTTTGATTGCCGCGTAGAGCCGCTCCGAGTTGATCGGATAGGTGCCGGTGTTGTCGTCGGCCTCGCCGTGCATCAGCAGGATCGGATCCTTGATCTGGTTTGCGTACCAGAACGGCGACATCTTCGCGTAGAGATCGGGCACCTCCCAGAAGGTGCGCCGCTCGCTCTGGAAGCCGAACGGCGTGAGCGAGCGGTTGTAGGCGCCGCTCTCCGCGAAGCCCGCGCGGAACAGACGCGAGTGCGCGAGCAGGTTCGCCGTCATGAAGCCGCCGTAGCTGTGGCCGCCGACGCCGATGCGATCGCGATCGGCGACGCCCATCTCGACCACCTTGTCCACCGCCGCCTGCGCGCTCGAAGATCGCGTAGCCCGAGAGCAGCAGGAACATGTGCGAGCCGCCGCGCAGCAGCGTGAACGCGTTCGGCGATCCGGTGACCTGGCTCGCCGAGTCGGCGTCGCCGAACTCGCGCGGGTACGCCCACATGACGAGCGGCACCTTCGTGCCCTGCTTGTAGCCGGGCGGCAGGTACAGCGTCCCCGACAGCGTGACGCCGTCGTTGCGCTTGTAGGTGACGTACTGCCGCAGGATGTCGCGCGCCTGCGGCAGCGGATCCCCGAAGCTCGTCACGGCGCGGCGGCTGTCGCCGCCGACGTCGCGCACGTAGTAGTTCGGCGGCTCCTTCTGCGTCTCGTAGCGCGTGAGTATCCGGCTCACGGCGTCGTTGAGCGGCGCGACGACCGACTCGAGCGATTCGGTCGACGAGCGGAACAGCCGCTCGGTCTGCAGCGTCTTCACGTTGAGCCGATCAAGGAACGGCCGATCGCCTTCCGGCGACGCGCCCTCGCCGGTGAGATAGATGTAGTCGCCGTTCTGTACGATCGCGCCGCCGGATCCGCCGCGTCCGCCGCCGCGGCCGCCGTTCGAGCGGCGCGCGACCGGACTGCCGGGGTTCTCGTACGCCGCATCCTGTTTGCGGTCCCACACTTTGCGCGGCGCGGCGCCGGGCTCGAGGAGCCAGGTGCGCGTGCGGCGCGACGCGCGATCGTTTTCGCTCAGCAGCCCGAGCCCATGGTCGGTGTAGCCGATGCTCTCGAACCGCCACTCGGTCTTCGCGAGCTCGGTCGGCTGGCTCGAGAACGGCGCCGCCAGCGAGACGACGCGATCGCGGAACGGCGCCTTGTTCTTCAGATCGCCGCCGTCGAGCGCTTCGACCCAGAGGATCGTCGCGGGCTGATCGGCGCGCCACCGGTAGCTGCGCGGGCCGGGCTCGACGCCGGTGAGCGTCGTGCCTTCGCGCGACGGCAGATCCGCGATCCGCTTTTCCGCGTCGCCGGCGCGCGACCAGATCTCGATCTCCTGCGCGAAGCCGTTCATCGGCATCAGGTGCGAGTACGGTTTCTTCACCTTCGCGACGAGCACGTGCTGGCCGTCGGGCGACGGCGTGACGCTGTTGAAGACCGCGGGACGGCCGATCGCGCTCTTCGCGCCGCTCGTCGTGTTGATGGCCGTGAGCTGGCTCGTGAAGTAGTGCTCGAACAGCGCATCGTCGTGCGCCGTCTTGAGCAGATCTTCGTAGGTCGGCGCCGGCGCCGCCTTGCCGTAGTTCTCGTGGACGTTCGGCCCGGCCGGCACCGTCGGCTCCGCGGGCGGCGCGCCGCGGCCGGGCGGAACGAGCTCGCACACGATCGTCACGTTGTCTTTCAGCCAGTCGCACGGATCGCCGGCCGTCGCGTTGATCCGATCGCCGCCGGCGACGACGGCTTTCGCGCTGCCGCTGGACGCGTCGGCGATCCACAGCTCGATCCCGCCGTCCTTGGTCTGCAGGAACGCGATGCGCGATCCGTCAGGCGAGAACGCCACGTGCGAGACGCGCGGCTGCGGCGGCATCGTCACGGTCGATTCGGCGCCGTCGGCGATCCGCTTCAGCGCGATCGCGGTGATCCCGGTGCCGGGCAGGCCGGATGCGCGGAACGGCCCGTTGGTCCTCGCGTTCACGCGCAGCCCCGCGAGCCGGAGCATCGGCTGCGAGAGCTCGGCGATCGTCGGGTACGCGCGCGCCTTCAGCAGCGCGAGCGTCTGCCGGTTCGGGCTGACGAGCGTCTGCGGCAGCGGCTCGGCGTCGAACGCCTGGACGATGGTCCGCGGCGGCAGCGCGTAGCGGGGCGGATCGGCGGCCGCCGGCACCTGCGCCCGCAGCGCGGCGAGCGGCGCGAGGACGAGGGCGGCGAAGGCGAGCGCGCGAAGAGAGCGTGACGCGGGCATAAGCGGCTCCTTGTAGAAGGCGATTCTACGCCG
>QHWK01000850.1 GCA_003223775.1 Acidobacteriota bacterium | reverse complement strand
GTTCACATCTCCGGGCACGCACCCGAACACATCCGGCGTCGTCGGCGCCATCGAGTGGGACCACCGAAGGCGTCCGGTCTTCAGGTCGAACGCGATGATCGCATCGGCCGTCGGCTGCGCCGCGCCGCTGTACGTGTTGCCGGTGCCGACGTAGACGGCGCCCCGCGCGAGATCGACCGTCGGCGCCGACCAGATGGCCGCGCCCGCCGGGCCGCGAAGCTCCGTCCCGTCGGCGTACGCGCGCAGAAGATGCGGCGGCTCGGCGATCGTGTACGACTTCCAGATCACGTCGCCCGTGCGGGCGTCCAGCGCCACAAGGCTTCCGCGAAACGTGCAGCAGGAAGAGCCCGGCGGCCGGCCGCCTTCTTCGTACGACGAGATCGGCACGAGCAGACGATCGCCGACGAGCGCGGGAGCGCCCGTCAATCGCACGAGCGGATGCTCTTCCACCTTGCGCGTCCAGAGCAGCCGGCCGGCTGCGGCGTCGAGCGCGTAGACGAACCCTTTTTGATCGGCGAAGTACGCGGCGTACGTGCGCTGACGGCCCGTGCCGCCGCGGGGGCCGATCGAGATCGACGCGCGCACGCCGCCGCGCGCGGCGAACGTCCAGACGATGCAGCCGCTCGCCGCGTCGAGCGAGTACACGGTGCCGTTCTGGCTGCCGACGAACAGGCGGCCGCCGGCGACCGTCGGCTGCGCCCACGCCGACGTCGTGTCGGGAAAGCCGAACGCCCAGAGGAGATGAAGCGTTGGAACATCGCCGGCGGTGAGGCCGGCCTGGGCCGACTTCTGGAAGTGCGTGTTCTCGAGCGAGGCGCCCCACCCGTTCCACATCGGCATCGCGGCGACGTCGCCCATCGCCGTCCGCGGGCCGCACAGGCCCATCGTCGTTCCGGCGACCGTGCCGCGCAGCGTGCGTCCGGTGAGAAACTCCGCGAGCGCGCGGCGCTCGTCGCCGCTCAGGGCGAGGCCCTGATAGCGCATCGAGCCCGACGTGAGCGCGTCGAGGATCGCCTGCGGCGAGCGTCCGGCGAGCGCGTCGACCGACGGCGCGCGTGGATCGCCGCCGCCGTGACACGCGCTGCAGGCGCGATCGAAGAGCGCGGCGGCGTCGATCGCCTGCCGCTCGCGCCCTTGCCGGCTCAGAATGGACTCTGACGAGATCGCGACGAGCAGAATCGTGATCGCCGCGCGCAGCCGGGTGCCTCCGGAATGCGCGTGCAAGAGATCAGATGCGGTTCGCGTGGAGCGAGGCTGGATTCTCTAGGCGAGCTTCACATTTTCGCCGCGCGGTCCCTTCGGGCCCTGGCCCTTGTCGAACGTCACCTGCTGGCCTTCGCGGAGCTGGTCGAACGGCGTCTGGCAGCTCGATTGGTGGAAGAAGTACTCGCCCCCGTCGTTCGCCGCGATGAACCCGAAACCCTTGTCGTGTACCAGTCGCTTGATCGTGCCCGTTGTCGCCATGTCGTCTCCTCGACTGTCTGTCGCACGCTGACGTCCAGCGCCTCCCCATCATAAGCGGGTTCGCCGCAGCCCAGCCCGAATTTGCTCGAGGTCGTGCCCGGCGAGGTGTTCGGCTTTCTCGGGCTGAACGGCGCGGGCAAGACGACGACAATCCGCATCCTCCTCGATCTGGTGCGGCCGACGGGCGGCCGCGCCGCGATCTTCGGCGCCAACTGCCAGACGCACGGCCTCGCCGTGCGCGCACAGCTCGGCTACCTGCCGGGTGAGCCAGGATTTTACGGCGACATGACCGGCGAGGCGACGCTCGACCTGCTCGCCGGCCTCGCGCGATCGCCGGTCGATCCGCGGTGGCGCCGATCGCTCCTCGATCGGCTGGAGCTCGCGGCGGCCGACTTGAAGCGTCCGGTGCGGCAATACAGCACCGGGATGAAGCGCAAGCTCGGCATCGTGCAGGCGTGCCAGTCGGACGCGCCGCTGCTCGTGCTCGACGAGCCGACCGAGGGGCTCGACCCGTTGATGCAGGACGCCTTCTACGCGCTCGTCGCGGAGCTCCGCGCGCGCGGGCGGACCGTCTTCATGTCGTCGCACGTGCTGCCCGAGGTGGAGCGCATCTGCGATCGGATCGGGCTGGTGCGCGGCGGCGAGCTCGTGCTCGTCTCGACGGTGCAGGATCTGCGGAGCCTCGCGGGGCGGCGCGTGCGCGCGTCGTTCGCCGAACCGGTCGCGTCTCCGCCGGCGTGGCCCGACGGGTGCGACGTGATCGCGTTGTCGCCGACGCTGTGGGACCTGCGCGTGCGCGGCCCGCTCGGGCCGATCGTCGCGCGGCTGGCCGCGCTGCCCGTCGCCGATCTCGACGTGCAGATGCCGCACCTCGAGGAGATTCTGAAGACCTTCTACGCCGACTCGCCCGCCCCGTGACGCCGCGGACGCTGACACTCGCCGCCCACTCGCTCCGGCGCATCCGCCCGATCGTCGTCGGGATGGCGATCGTGCTCGGCGGCTTCCAGTTCCTGCTCACGCAGGTCGCCGTGTTCCTGATGCGCAACCGCGCGTTCGGGATGCTCGCGTCGCTCGTGCCGGACTTCATCCGCTCGCTGGCGGGGCCGTCGATGGTCGCCTTCATGTCGTTTGGCGGCGTCGTATCGCTCGGCTACTTCCATCCGATCGTGCTCGCGTCGCTCGTCGGCCTCGCGATTGCCGTCGCCACCGAGCCGGCGGCGGAAATCGAGACGCGCTTCGGCGATCTGCTCCTCGCGCGTCCGGTGGCGCGGCATCAGGTGATCACGCGCACGGTGATCGTGCTCGCGGCGCTCGTCGCGCTGCTGCTGGCCGTGATGACGTCAGCGACGTGGGGCGGCGTCGCGTGCTGCACGCCGGCGACGGCCGCGCGTCCGACGTTCGCGTTGATCGGCTCGCTCGCGCTGACGCTCGGCGCGATCGTCCTCTGCTGGGGCGGCGTGGCGCTGGCGGTGACGGCGGCGTCGCGGCGCCGCGCGACGGCGGTGGGCATCACGGCGGTCGCGGCGCTCGCGTCCTACCTGCTCGACTACCTCGGGCGCGTGTGGGATCCGGCGCGGCTCGCGAGCCGGCTGTCGCCGTTTCATTATTTCGAGCCGATGGCGCTCCTGACCGGCGCGACGCTCAATGGCTCGAACGTCGGCGTGCTGCTCGCGATCGCGGCCGCGGGCACGGCCGCGGCGTACGCGATATTCGCGCGGCGGGATCTGTGAT
>QHWK01000131.1 GCA_003223775.1 Acidobacteriota bacterium | reverse complement strand
TGAAGGAAACGATCGACGTCCGGGAGGTTCAGCCGAATCGTGGGACGTCGATCATCGCGGCAGATCGCGATCACGACGCCGGAAGCCTGGATGCTGTCGCCGGCTCAGAGTATGTCGATGATCGAATCCGGCTACGAGAGTGACCCATCGTTTCGTGGTCGTGACGAGATGTCTGTTCACACATTGCGAGTCGGTGACCATGGAGGCAGAGGATGAAAATCGTCGTTGCTGGTGGCAGCGGGGTATTGGGTCCAGGCTGACGTCAAGGACCGCTCACTCCTCCCCGGCGACGAAGCGGAGCTCGGCGAGATCCTGTTCGACGACTGGCTCGGTCGCACCGCACACCCGATTCCGAATGCGAGCGTTCAGCCTGCAGCTTCAGCCGGCGCGAGAACCCCACGACCGACGCTCAAGGAGAACGAATTCCGCGTCGGCGAAGTGCCGGCTGCATCGGTGCTACTTGTCGACGATTGCGCGGTGTTCAACATCGAGGGAGGTTTCTGCGCCACCCAGGCGATGTGCTCGCACAGACAGGGTCCATTGTCCGAAGGCTCGTTCGACGGGACGACGGTGACGTGCCCATTGCACGGCGCTCAATTCAATGTGTGGACGGGCGCGGTATTGCGTGGCCCGCCCAAGGATCCGCTCAAGACCTACCGTGTAACTGTGGATGGCGACATTTCCCGAACCCCTATTCGCCTCGCGCCGCGACTCCGTCGCTCGTTCCAGGAATCCAGGTGACCGCCGCGGGGTCGTTCTTTGACCAGATAGTCGAGGAGTTTCTTCGCATCGTTCGACGATGACTTGTTTTGGCCACGTCGTCATCGGGAAGGCAGGCAAGATCCTGCCTCTGCAAAGCGCCAAGGTCCACAAACATCACCTCTGCATTAACTTGTTGAAAATGCAGTGTTTATCCGTCGACCGTGTTTCCACGCATCTGATGCAATGACACTAAAGATACTTGACAGTTAAGCAAGCATGTCGTATGTATTTTTAAGGAGGTTTTAAAGCAAGGAGGTTTCGCGATGTTTGGTCTCACTCGTTGGAATTCGTTCGAGGACGTGTTCAATTTTCAGCGTGAAGTGGATCGCCTCTTCAACCAGTTCTGGAGCGATCTGCCGACGCGCACCACCCCTGCCGGTTCGTCCCAGTCGTTCCAGGTAAACACGACGGATGACGGCTGGCGCGTCGACATTCCGCTTCCCGGCATCGATCCGAACGACGTGTCCCTCGAGGTCGCCGGCAACAATCTCACCATTCGCGCCGAGGTTGCGAGCGAAGGCGGAGACCAGAACGTTTCGCGCTACGAACAGACGCTGATGATTCCGCAGTTCCTCGATCTCGAGAAACTCACCGCCTCGCATCGCCATGGAATGCTGCGCCTGACGCTTCCCCTGAAGGAGAGCGTCAAGCCTCGCCGCATACAGATCGAGACGGAGGTAGAGGAGCACAAGCAACTGGCGGGAGCGGGAGCCAGATAAGTCACGCCGTCAGCGGCGGGCTTCGAGCTCGCGCGGCATCGTGGCATCTGACACGTCGTCCCGCCGACGTCTTCGCTGCCTCCCTCAGGGCACACTCGACGGGCTCAGTCCTGAGCCCGTCGAGGCGTCGGCAGTCGCGACCATCAGTCGCCACGTCCAACCGACTGCCCGCCACTCCGCGATCAGAGAATGCTCTGCCCATACGATTACGTCGGCCCTGCTGCGCCGACTTTATCGTTCACGCGGAACGCATAGGGAGCACTGACGACAGCCCGCAGGCGAACACTGCTGAGGGGATGACAAACGATGACGATTGCTGCGCTCAAAGCATTGTGCTCGCGCATCCCTTGGTGCGAGCCGGCCGTTCTCGAATCAGTCCTGGAGCTCGCACTCGAGATCGCCCGGGAGGGTCGCGAGGGCCGCCGAATCGGGACGTTGTTCACCGTTGGCAAGACAGACGCCGTGCTCGCGGCGTCCCGCGCGCTCATCCTCGACCCGTTGGCTGGCCATGCTCCATCACGGACGCACATCACGGATCCGGATCTGCGCGGAACGATGAAGGAATTGGCGCAGCTCGATGGCGCCTTCGTGATTTCTGAAGGCGGGACCGTCGTGGCGGCGTGCCGTTATCTCGATGCCTCAGTCGAGCAGATCGCCCTGCCTCTTGGGTTCGGAAGCCGCCACGTAGCTGCGGCGTCGATTTCGCAGCGCATCGGCGCGGTCGCCATCGTTGTCTCGGAGAGTGGCGTCGTGCGTGTGTTTCATGCCGGGCAGATCGAGGCCACGCTGATCCCGGAGCTGTGGCTGTTGGACCGCCACCACACGCAGCTCAGCGTCGCCGCCGCCGGCGCCGTCGAAGCACAACGTCTGGGAACGGCCACGTTCTCGCTGAGCGACGTGGGTGAGCAATCGTGAGCACTTCAATCGCGTAGGAGGCGCGACAGGAAGAAGGAGGAAGTATGTCGACACAGTGGATGCAGATCGCAGTGGTGGGAACGATCTTGACGATCGGCGGACCGGTGCTTGGCGCAGCGCAATCGTCGCAGACCAAGACCGACACGTATACCTGGAATGGGGAATTCGTATCGCTCGACACGACCGCAAAGACGATGACCGTCAAGTCTCGCGTTGCGTATCAGGAGGCGATCTCCGAGCTGAAGCACTTAAAGGCCGGCGATCGCGTATGGATTGTCTGGTCCGGGATTCATGACTCCAGCGACGCCGTGCGACAGGTTCGACGGTCAGAGACAGGGCGCAAGATTGACGAGACGCTGGTGCTCCCCGCCGAACTCGTGTCGACGGAGGCGCCCAATCAGTACATCACGATTCGAGTCAAGGTGCCGGAAAGCGGGTTGTCGGCGATCAACACCGTGAAGCCCGGCGAGTGGGTGACCGTCACGTCCCGCCACCGGCCGTCGATTGATGACGAAGCCGTGGTAGCGGTCAGGCCGTACGGAGCGCGCACGACGACGGAGTGAGCACGATCATACGGGGCTGTGATGCCTACGCCGCCTGGGTCCTGTGTGACGACTGAGTACGGGCGCGTGACGTTTTCGCAGTGTAAGCCCACTATGGCCCAAAGACGCACGGCGTCATCTCGACGCGCAGTGACCCAGCGGAGTCGCGCCCGACTCTGCAGAAAGGCTCTCGATGCCTCTGTAGCATTCGTGGGGATTCATGGGACGGAATGTATGGCAACTCGAGCTCTGCGACCGCCATCAATTCTGTTGGTGAGTAATTCGGTCGACGAACAAGAAGGCTATGCGCGCTCGTTGCGCGCATGGGGATACCGGGTGGTCAACGCGGCGACAACTGTCCTGGCGTATCAGATTGCGACCACAAGGCCGACGGACATGGTCGTGACTGACGGGCACTGTGCTGGTTCCATGAGCGGCCTGGAGTTAACGCGCCGCTTGAGAATCCACACACGGACCACAACCGTGCCCATCATTGTGCTCACAAGCGTGACGCGCCGTCAGGATGGTGACCTGTCCATCAAAGCTGGGGCAGACATGTTCCTTGAGAGGCCAGTATCGGGTGATGTGCTGCGCGAACACGTCGCGCGGCTACTCGGCGCGTGCGGGCGACTGTCGCGCCACTTGCCTCCGCTCGACCTCTTGAACTTCGCTGGGAAAGCGGCGAATAGGCCGTCCTCACAGACGGTGTCCGCATTCCAGGGCGGGTCGTCTTCGGCGGCGCCAGTTTCGGGATCACAAAGCGATGCGGATGTTTCTGTCGGCGGGAACAGTCGTCCTGCGGAACAGCGCACCTGTCCACAGTGTCGCGAACCGTTGGAGTATCGGCAGAGGTCGCCAGTCCTCTCGGTGGCGGAACCGAATGATCGTCGGCCGCGAGAGCGTTTGCGCTATGTGTCTGGCTGGTTCTGCAACAACGCGACGTGCGAGTATCGCGAGTTGGCAGGGTGACGGGAATAGTGGTCGACGAGGGCCAAGCATGGCAACGACTCCGCACCGTCCGAGCGAGGTTTCATTGCGAGGCTTCATCGAAGCTGTCGGTTCCGCCGAAGCGCCTCACAGCGCAGTGTCGACAGCGGCCGTGGCGGGGGGCTTAGGCAGTTCGCTTCTCCTGATGGTCGCGGCACTGCCTCAGACGAGGTCAGAGTCCGTTGCGGATCGGACGAAGCTGATCGAAGCCGCGGCCGCGCTCAACGACGTGCAACAGCAATTGATCGAGACGCTTGAGACCGAGACCGCAGTGAAGCTCTTCACCGCCCGCAACATGCCGCAAGCCAACGACGTGCAACGCTCGGAACGGCGGGCTGCGATACAGTTCGCGCTTCGTGCGTCTGCAGACGTGCCTCTCGAGGTGATGCGTCTGTGCGCGCAGGGATTGGAGCTCGCGGCAACAGTCGCAGCCCACAGCGCTCGCCCGGCATCGGCCGACGTCCAATTGGGGGTCGTACTCCTGCGGGCGGGTTTCGACGGCTCGCGTTCCAGTCTCGAGGGCAAGCTGAGCAGCTTCACTGATGCGGCGTACGTCACGTCAGTCGTGGCCGAGATCGCTCGCCTGAGTGACGTCACGATAGCCGCGACACGTGCCGCGGAGTCAGTGGTGAAGGTGCTGCCGGCCTGATTTGTTTCGTGAGGTATAGGAGGCCTCTTGACGTGCGTTCGCGATTACTGAAGACAACGGTTCTTACAACTGCCGCCGGAGCAATTTGGACCCAAATGCCGCAGCTGACCTTGCGGTTGGACATCGGGCGTCGGCTTTCGCTGAAGTGCTTTTTCCTGGGTCATGAAGATTGGATACGCCGGACTTCTGATCGCTTGTATCTCGAATGCTTCGAGTGCGGGCGGGAAACACGAGGATGGACAACCGGCAGGAGTCACCAATCAAACCGCGCCGCCGACGGTCGCGTCCAGCGCGAGCCGGTGAACAAACGCGATGACCATTCGGCTCCTGCCTTGGCCCGTCCGCCACGGAGCCGGTCCCTGAGATCCGACTGTTCAATCGGTGACCACCGTGACATCACGATCGCCGCGTAGCCGCCGGGAGCGGCGTTTTCAATGGATCGACTTGTAAAACAGAAACCGGAGGGAACTATGGCTCGGAAGAGTTTGCCGGTCACTCTTGTCGCGGTATTGCTGATAGGCGCAATCGCGGCTGCCCAGGCGCACGCTCCCGTTGTCACGATGAGTGTGACGTTGCCGGACGGTCGCACGCAGGAACTGACCGCGACCGAAAGCGGACTCGCCACACTGACACTCAAAGACGGTACGGAGTACGGCTTCCGTCCCACGATTCAGGACAGTTCACCGTGGAATCGAATCGTCGTGACGGTCTTCAAGAGCGCGACAACCAGCTCGCCAACGACGGTTCTCGGGGAAATCGAGCTCAGGAGAGGCGGCCCCGCCATGGAATCGAAAACGAATCCGCCCTTCAAGGTGTCCGTGCCTAAGGTGTCTGCTCCAACGTCGCAGACTGAATCGTCGCCAAACGCGATCGGGAGGCCGGCCGGAGCTCTTGCGAACGCAACGGAGTCATACCGGCGAGCGCAAAGTCTTTATACTCAGCGGGTCGCAGCCAGATCGATCGCGACGATCAGACGCTCGTCCGAGCGCTGCAGGACCGCGGCGAGCGCGTCTTCAAACGAGCTCGCCGGGTCGTGGAGTGGCAGGACGCTGCGCTTGGCGCTCAAGGCAGGAACTAGGAAATAGCGTCATAGTCATCGCGGGGCGCCGCCGCTTCGATCGTCCCGCGCCCTGGCCGTCTGGCCCGGAAGTGGAGTTCCCGTGGCGGACGCGCGGGACTGCCCTTTGACGCCGCGGTCTGGCGTCCAGTTATGGGTCGCTGCCACATGGCAGAATCGCGCCAACTTGACGCGCCACGGCGTGAGGTCGGTCTGATGCTACGTCGTCGAGAGTTCTGGTGCGAGACGTCGCCGGCACCGTCTGCGCTCCGTGCGGGCGAGGTCCGCTTCGTTTCGGCCGCGGATCATGCGCGGACATCAACTTTTCGTGGCCAAACTAATCTGTAACCTGTGCGTTCTCTGCGTCACTCGTCGGTGTCGTCTTCGGCGTTTCGCGTCGGCGCGACGGGCAGCAACGTCAGACGTGGTGGATTTCCTGTCCACCGAAATGGAAGCCCGCAGTTCAAACACACGTAGTCGGTGCCCTGTGGGAATATGATTCCCGGCGTGAGTTCCGGTGGTGCGAGCGGACTTCCGCACGCAGTGCATCTCTTGTCTCGCGGCGGTGTCACGTTGCGGGTAGCGTTCGGGTGTTTAGCAACTCCCGGTCGCGTCAACTCGGAGAGTGTGCGGCTTTACATCCGTCGCCGCCAACCGCGTGCGCATCGGGCAGTGAACGATAGCAACCGATCCTCGGAACGTCCGGTCAGTCGAGCAGTCTCGCCCGTTTCAGAGCGCGTTTCATTTCGTCCACTTCTGCCTGCAACTGCGCGAGACGTGTCAATTGCGTCGCAAGGTCGACAGTGTGTTTCGCGACAGCATCGGTGTTGTCTTGTATTTGATGGAGCGACTTGACAACCTCTCTGAACTCCCCACGGCTCACGGCTTCGCGGCTCCGTCGCAGCCGGTTGATTTCCTTTTGGAGCACGCCAATACGTTCGTTCAGAGCGATGCGTCTGGTGACGCCGCTACGGAGAACGGGGCGGCTGCGCCTTTGGCGCTTAGCTGGCGACATGGAACACGCTCCCGCGCGCCGAACGCGCGTGCTCTGTTTTCTGCTGCCCATGTTTCAAAATCGATTCCACTCCGAACGGCGCACCCTTGGCAGACTCCGGTGGTAATCGCATAAAGAATCCATCCAGTGCCGCCACAGAGTGTTTCGATTGCTCCACGTTCAAGGCTTCGCGTCCTGTGTGGCCGACGCCTTGGAATGCCTCTTCGGTGTCGGCCGTCCTAAGTTGCTCATTCATGGCCTCAACGGCGCGCCGCACGCGATCCCACGGTATGCCGCCGCTCTTCGAGAATCTTTGGAGCGCGAGCCGGCCGGACGGATGTCACGATGCTGACGT
>QHWK01000849.1 GCA_003223775.1 Acidobacteriota bacterium | reverse complement strand
CGTCGGCGAGCCGCCGCACCTCCTCGTCGGACGTCGCCGTGTTGCCCTGGATTTGAATGCCGGCGACGACCGGCGCGCCGGCCGTCGTCTGCAGGCGGATGGCGGGAGCGAACGCGCGGACGGCGGCGGCGTCGGGCCCGGCCACCAGAGTCGCGGCGAGCAGCGCCCACACGTCAGCGCTCTTTGACGCCGACCTTCGTCGTCACGTCGGGACGCCGGTAGTCGCGGTACTCGAGACCGTAGCGGAGATCGAGCTGTCCGATCGCGACCGTCATCGAGACGCCGACGTCGAGCGCGTTCGGCAGCCACACGTCGGGAAACGGCTGCGCCATCGTCATCGTCGCCTTGACGTCACGAGCGATACCTTGTTCATCATGCGCTGGAACTCGGCGTCGTACGCGCGATCCTTCTCCGACGCCTCGCGGCCGCCGCGGCGGCGATCGGTGCCGCCGAACATGCGCGTCGGGTAGTACTCGACGCGCAGGACGTCGCGGCCGTCGAGCGTCTCGCCTCCCACGAGCGCGTACTTGCCTTCCTCGAACTTGAAGCGGAGGAAGTACGCGCTCGAGACGAACTGCGGCTCGCGCAGCTGGCGGATCACGCCGTCCACGTCGCCGGCGTCGCCGGGCGCCGCGTCGGCCGACGCGCCGGTTTGCGCGCGCGCGCGCTGATCGCGCCGCTGCTGCCGCGCCAGGTATTCCGCCTCCGCCTTCCGCCGCTCGGCCTCCGGGATCGCGACGCCGTTGAACTTCACGGGGCTGCGGACGAAGAAGCCGTCGCGGATGTACCACGTGTAGTCGCGCTTCTCGCCCCAGATCGGCAGGCGCGTCGCGCCGCGCAGCTCGATCGTCTCGCGCTCGTCGAGGACGTACTGCTGCAGCTTCTTCCAGTTGTCGTCGCGGCGCGCGACGACCTGGCGCATGAAGGCGTCGAGATCGGTTTGCGCCGCAGGGCCTGCAGGCGCGAGCAGCAGCACGGCGGCGACGGCGATCGCGATCCGCCTCATGCGGCAATTGTACGGCCGGCGGCGGCTGGCGCGGCGCTTGCTCCTTCTTGACGCATGAGCCCGAAAACGATTCTGTGGATCGCGCTCGTCTCGACGGCGACGGCGGCGGCGGTCGAGATGCCGCTGAGCGTCAGCGATATCGTTCCCGGGACGCCGGGCCACGTGCGCCTGACCAATACGAGCCGGCAGCCGGTCACCGCCTGGAGCCTCGCGACGACGCAGTCGTCAAACGGCCGGACGCACCGTGAAGTGCACACGGCCGACGGCTACCTGAGCGAAGCGACGCACGGCATTTCCGGCGCGTCGGCGGCGCTCGAGCGCCTGATGCCGGGCGAATCGCGCCGGGTGCCGGTGGATCCGCTGCCGGCCGGCGCGAGCGTCGACGTCGCGGCCGCGGTCCTGGACGATGGGACGGGGATCGGCGACGAGGAGGCGCTGTCGGCGATCTTCGCGCGGCGCGCGAAGGAGCGCGACGCCCTCGGCGCCGTCGTCGCCGCGTTCAAGGAGGTGCTGCCGGCGAAGCACGGCGCCGACGCGCTCGCCGAATTGCGGCAGCGGCTCGCCGCCCTCGTGCAACGCGAGGACGCGGTGCCGTGCCGCGCCGCGCTCGACGCGGTGCAGACCTATCAGCAGAAGACGAACGCCGAGGAGATCGATCGATCGCTCGAGACCTACGCCGCGTTCGTCGCGCGGGAGTACGAGCTCGCCGCGCGTCACTCGCAGCGGCGGCGCAATTAAGAATTAATTCTTAGTCTCACCAGCCGATCGGTTTTCCCGCGAGCTCCTGGTCGAGCCACTTCGACAGCGGCTCGAAGTAGTCGAGGATCGCCGTAGCGTCCATCTGCTTCGAGCCCGTCAGCGCTTCGAGCGCGTCCTGCCATGGCCGCGACAGGCCCATCGACAGCATCGCGTTGAGCCGCCGTCCCGCTTCCTTGCTCTCGTACGTCGAGCAGCGGTTCAGCGGGAGCGTGCAGCCGGCGATCTTCGACAGCGCGCGGTGGAACTGGAACTGCAGGATGTCGGCGATGAAGTACCGCGTGTAGGGCGTGTTGTCAGGCACGTGGTACTTCGCGCCGGGATCGAAGAACTCCTCGCTGCGCGCCGCGGGCGGCGCCACGCCCTGGTACTTCAGCCGCAGATCCCACCAGGCTTTGTTGTACTGGTCCGGCGGAATCTCGCCGGAGAACACCTTCCAGCGCCATTGATCGATGAGGAGCCCGAAGGGGAGGAAGGCGATCTTGTCGAGCGCGCGGTTCATCAGCAGGCCGATGTCGCGCGACGTGTCGGGCGCCTTGTCGAGCAACCCGATCTTCACGAGGTACTCGGGCGTCACCGACAGCGCGATCGTGTCGCCGATCGCCTCGTGGAAACCGTC
>QHWK01000130.1 GCA_003223775.1 Acidobacteriota bacterium | reverse complement strand
GGGCTACACGGTCGAGCAGCTCTAGCAGGGTCGCGGCGACCGTAATCAGTTCGCGAGGCAGCGCTTCGACGCGAGCAGGTACTCGGCCGCGACGCGAATCAGCGGATGCCCCGAGTCGCGCGCGGCAGCCAGTTGCGCGGCACCGTTTCCCTCGCCGCACAATCTGTCGTAACCGGCCACCAGGTTCAGATACGGCGCGAGCCACGCGACCGGCAGATCGCGCAGCAGGCCGTCGATGAACGCGGCCGGATGCTCGAAGTCGGCGTCGAAGGCGAACCCGGCGGCGATCTTCGCGCTGTCGCGGCGCGGGAAGAGGCAGAAAATCACCCGCTCGACGGCGACGCGGCGATTGAAGAGCGCGCGCTCCTCCTCGTCGGCGCCGGGCGGCGGCGTCAGGCCGCTCTTGAACGCCGCCTCGCGGTCGCGGTATTCGATCAACCGCTTCTGCGCGGCCGACGGCAGGCCGGCTGCCGCGTCCGCGGCCGGCATCGCCTGCCCCAGCAGCAGCGCACGCGCGACGGCGGCCGCCCCGTCGGACGGCGCTGCACCACCACGAGCCGCGCTCAACAGCACGACTGCGACGACGATCCACACGCGCGGCACGCGGCGTATTCTATTGCGGATTGCGGATTGCGGATTGCGGATTGCGGAGGCCCCACGATGCGTCGAGCGCTGATAATCGCGGCGACCTTACTCACGACGATCGTGCTGCGCGCCGCCGATGATGCGGGCGCGCGATGGTGGGCGCATGTCGAGGCGCTCGCCAACGACGGGATGGAAGGGCGCAACACCGGCAGCGCCGGCCACAAGCGCGCCGCCGACTACGTGGCGGCGCAGTTCCGCAGCGCAGCGCTCGAGCCCGCCGGCGCCGGCGGCGGCTTCATCCAGCCGGTGGCGTTCGACACGCGGAAGATCGACGAATCGAAGTCGAGCCTCGCGCTCGTCCGCGACGGCGCCGACGAGCGCCTCGCGCTCGGCGAGGACGCGAACATCAGCGTGCGCGTCGATCCGGCCGCGTCGCTCGAGGCGCCGCTCGTGTTCGTCGGCTACGGCCTGAAGATTCCGGAGCGCGGCATCGACGACTTCGCCGGCGTCGATCTCCACGGCGCCGTCGTCGTGCACATCGCCGCGACGCCGAAGTCGCTGCCCGGTCCGCTGCAGGCGCACTTCGGCTCGGCCGGCGAGCGCTGGAAGATGTACAAGGCGGCCGGCGCCGTCGGCGTCGTCAGCGTCGCGAACCCGAAGAGCATGGACATCCCGTGGGCGCGCTCGACGCTCGCGCGGCTGCAGCCGGCGATGTCGCTCGCGGACCGGTCTCTGAGCGAAACCGCCGGGCAGCAGCTGTCGGTCACGATGAACCCCGCGCACGCCGACAAGCTGTTCGCCGGCTCGGGGCACACCTTCGCAGAGCTGCTCGCGCTCGTCGATGCCGGACGGCCGGTGCCGAGCTTCACGCTGCGCCCGCGCCTGAAGGCGCGAGTCGCCGTCGAGCGCGCACAGGTGGAGTCGCAGAACGTCGCCGGCATCCTGCGCGGCAGCGATCCGCGATTGCGCGACGAATACGTCGTGCTGTCCGCGCACCTCGATCACCTCGGCATCGGCGGCGCGATCAACGGCGACTCGATCTACAACGGCGCGATGGACAACGCGTCGGGCGTCGCGGCGATCCTCGAAGTGGCCGATGCGCTCCATCGCGCGGCCGCGAAGCCGAAGCGATCGATTCTGTTCGTCGCGGTGACGGGCGAGGAGAAAGGCGAGCTCGGCTCGCTGTACTTCGCCGCGCATCCGCCGGTGGGGCGCGAGCGCATCGTCGCGAACGTGAACACTGACATGTTCCTGCCGCTGTTCCCGCTCAAGACGCTGATGGTCCTCGGTCTCGACGAATCGGATCTCGGCGCCGACATCCGCGCCGCCGCGCGCGAGCTCGGCCTGGAGGTGCAGGCCGATCCCGAGCCGCAGCGCAACCGCTTCGTGCGGAGCGATCAATACAGCTTCATCAAGGTCGGCATTCCGGCGCTGGCGATGAAGGTCGGCTACGAGCCGAATTCGCCGGAGGCGGCGATCGCCGCCAGGTGGACGGCGGAGCGCTATCACGCGCCGTCCGACGATCTCAATCAGCCAGTGGACCGCGGCGCCGCGGCGAAATACGTCGAGGTCGTCACGAAGCTCGCCGTGCGTATCGCGAACCGAACCGACCGCCCGAAGTGGAACGATGCAAGCTTCTTCAAGCGCTTCGGCAGGAACAGCACGGCCAAATTCTTTAATTCTTGATTGCCTTCGTCGCAATCGGCAGATCGTCCCGATTGCCCCACTCTTCCCAGGCGCCATAATAGTTCCGCAGCCGGTCGTAGCCGATCAAGTGCAGCGCGAACAGATCGACCGACGCGCGCATCCCCACCTGACAGTACGCGATGACGTCGTTCTGCGGCCTGATGCCGCGCGACTCGTAGATCTGCCGCAGCTCCTCGGCCGGTTTGAACGTCTTGCGCTGCGGATCGAGCAAGTCCTCCCAGTAGACCGGAATCGACGACGGCACGAACCCGCCGCGGCGGATGCTGCGGAGATCCTTGCCTTCGATTTCGGCCGTCGTGCGCGCGTCCACGATCTTCACGGTCGGCTTGTCGATCGCGGCGACGACGTCGGCCGCCGTCGCCACCCATTTCGGATTCGGACGCGCGGTGAAGCGCATACCCGCGGCCGCCGCCGGCATCTCGGAGGAGAGCGGACGCTGCTCGGCCATCCACTTGATCCAGCCGCCGTTCATCAGCGCGACGTTCGCATGGCCGAAGTAGTTGAGGATCCACCACAGCCGCGCGGCGTAGATGCCGCCGCGCTCGTCGTACACGACGACGCGCGTGCGGTCGCCGATGCCGAGCGACGCCATCATCGCCTCGAACGCGGCGGGCGTCGGGAGAAACGTCGGCGGCGCGTTCGCGTCGCGGATCGCGACCGGCGACAGGTGCACGGCGCCCGGCACGTGCCCGGCCGCATAGCCGCTCTGGCGCATGTCGACGATGCGGACGCCCGCGTCGGCGGCGTGCGCGGCAACCCAGTCGGTCTCGACGAGCTGCTCCGGATGCGCGTACGCCACGGCCAGCACCACGAGCATTGACAGCATCCGCAAAGTTTAGCGCAGGCGGCCGCGATTTCCATTTAGAGTGAGCACGTGGCGGGAGCGTCGCTGAACGGCGTGTCGGTGCTCGTCGCGGGCGCCGGACTCGCAGGCCTCGCCGCCGCGCGCGATCTCGCCGCGCGCGGCGCATCGGTCACCGTCGTCGACGCGCGCGACCGCGTCGGCGGACGCGTCTGGACCATTCGCGACGGGTTCGCCGAACAGCAGCACGCCGAAGCGGGCGGCGATCTGATCGACGAGGCGCAGGAGGAGATCCGCCGCCTCGCCAACGACGTCGGGTTGAAGCTGACGCGCATCCTGCGCGGCGGCTTCGGCTACGTGCGTCAGGACGGCTCGGGAACACCGCGCGTCGTTCATCGCGGCGCGCTGCGCGGCTGGGATCGGCTCGCCGACGCGCTCACCGCCGAGACGACGCCGTACCGCCGCGCCGAGCGGCGATGGGATTCGCCGATCACCGCGCGGATCGCGCGCCAATCGGTGGCGCGGTGGCTCGACGACGTCAACGCCGACCAAGATCTGCGCGCGACGGCGACCGGCCTGCGCGGCTTCTTCCTCGCCGATCCGGAGGAGCTCTCGCTCGTCGCGCTCGTCGATCAGTTCTCCGACGCCGACGCGCCGGCGCCCGGCGCGATGTACCGCGTCGAGGGCGGCAACGACGCGCTCCCGACGGCGCTCGCGAAGCCGCTCGGAACGCGGCTGCATCTCAACACGGAGGTCGTCGCGATCTCGCAGCGCGGCCGCGTCGTGCGCGTCGCCGTCAAGAGCCGGCGCGCGCAGTCGCAAATCACCTGCGACTACGCGGTGCTGACGCTGCCGGCGACGCTGCTTCGCCGCGTGCCGATCACGCCGGCGCTCCCGGCGCAGCAGCACGACGCGATCGCGGCGCTGAAGTACGGCCGCGCGACCAAAACGCTGCTGCAGTTCTCGAAGCGCTTCTGGCGCCTGCCGGGACGCCCGCGCGCCCTCGGCTCCGCGCTCCCGTTCGGCGCGCTCTGGGAGGCGAACGAAGAGCAGCGCGGCCGCGCCGGCATCCTGTCGCTCCTCGCCGGCGGCGGCGCAAGCGACGCCACGCAGGCGATCGCCGCGCGCCAGGGAATCGCCGGCCTCGCCGACACGCTCGAGTTCCTCGGATCGCGCCGCGCCGAGCTCACGGCGTCTCGTCAGATCGTGTGGGAGGACGACGCGTTCGCGCGCGGCGGCTACGCCTTCTTCGATCCCGCGTTCGATCCCGCGCTGCGCGCGTGGCTCGGCCGGCCCGCCGGCCGTCTGTTCCTCGCGGGCGAGCACACGAGCATCAAGTGGCAGGGCTATATGAACGGCGCCGTGGAGAGCGGCCTGCGGGCGGCCGCCGAAGTGGCGGCCGTCCATGAGATGACGTGACGCGTCTTTCTACCGCGGTTTGTCGTCGGGCGCGGCGGCGGGCGTCTCGCCACGCGGCGCGGCCTCGTCGTGGTCGCGCGCGACCATGCGTTCGCGCTTCGGCTCGGAGGACTCCGACGGCACCGGCGAGAACTCGTTGACGAACGCGCGCGCTTCGTCGGGTAGCCGCTGCGCGCGCCGCGGCGGCACGGTGATCCACGTCCCCTTCAGCAGCCACGGCGGCAGATCGCCGACCCGGTTGTCGGGAGCGCCGGCCGCGGCCTCCTCGCGCGGGAAGAATTGCAGCAGGCGGCTCTCGTAGCCGACGCGATCCTCGTCGTTCAGCTTCTCGAATTCGTCGGCGTCGAACGCCGGATACCGCTCCGCGACGTCCTTGTCGATCGAGACGTGCAGCGCCGCGCTCCGTTCGTCGTAGCGGAGCATTCGAATCGGCAGCAGATACCGGCGGTGCGACAGCAGCCCGCCGGCGTCGAACACCGCGTAGCGCACCGCGCCGAGATCGCCGTCGGCGAGCAACCCGTCGAGATTGCCGAGGGGGTCGCCGGCATCGTTGCGCACCGAGAGCGGCGTTTGCGAGCCGCGTCCCTTCGCGACAACGTCCATGGGCACGTAGCGGAGCCGGCGCGGCGGCGTCGACGTCCGGAAATCGGCCTCGAGGCGCGCATCGTCGTTGATGTGCGATTCGGCGAGCTCGGTGAGCCGGCGATCGGTGCGTCCCTCTTCGTCGAGCGTCTCCTGCAACAGCCGGGCTTCGTCGAGCCGGTTGAGCCGGCGCGCGTAGGTGCGCGCGCAACCGTACGCCGCGATCTCGTAGTGCTCGATGCGCTGCGCCGCGCCGATGATCGCCGCGTCGCGCACGTCTTCTGTCGCCGCTTCATTCAGACGTTCGTCGGCTTCTTGAACAATGCCCGCCAGGCCGGCGCACGGGCTGGAGCGGCGGCGCTCGCCCCAATGCGTGAAGATCAGCTCGAGGCGCTCGAGGTGGAGCCGCGACTCGTCGCAGTGTTTCTTCAACGATTCCCGCAGTTCTGGCGCCCGCGCCGCGTCCACGAGCCGCGGCAGCGTTCGAACGATCTGTGTTTCGGCGTCGTACAGGTCGGCGAGCTCGTCGAAATACAGATCCTTCAGTGAGGAGAGGCGCATTCGCGAGGCTCCTGGGGAAACGTTTCCGGTGACCTTTACGCAAGCGTTGTGCCCCACGGCGCGCGGGCAAAGATGAGGTACAGTCGCCGCCCATGACTGTCCCGTCCGAGGCCGGCCTCGTTCGCGCGATCGGCGCGCGTCAGCTGACCGCGAGCGTGATCAACGTGACGATCGGCGCCGGCATTTTCGTGCTGCCCGCCGCGGCGGCCGCCGGACTCGGGCCGGCCGCGCCGGTCGCCTATGTCGTGTGCGCGCTCCTGATGGCGCTGATCGTGTGTTGTTTTGCTGCAGCGGGCAGCCGCGTCTCGCTGACCGGCGGCGTCTACGCGTACGTCGAGGTCGCGTTCGGCCCCTTCGTCGGCTTCCTCGCGGGCGTGCTCTACTTCCTGATGGCGACGTTCGCGGTGTCCTCGGTGGCGAGCGCGTTTGCCGGGTCGGTGGCCGTCCTCTGGCCGGCGACGGCGACCGCCGCCGCGCGCACGATGGTCATCGCGGCGCTCTTCGCCGTGCTCGCCGCCGTGAACGTCCGCGGCGTCACGATCGGCGCACGGCTGGTCGAAGCGGTTGCCGTGGCCAAGCTGGTGCCTCTCGTCGTGCTGGTCGTCGCCGGGATCTGGTTCGTCAACCCGGCTTTCCTGCGCTGGCCAGGCGTGCCGACGCCGTCGGCCGTCGGCCAGACGGCCATCGTCCTCATCTTCGCGTTCGTGGGCCTCGAGGTCGCGCTCGTGCCGAGCGGCGAGCTGCGCGATCCGGCGCGGACGGTGCCGCGCGCGCTCTTCTCCGCCCTCGCGATCACGACGACGATGTATCTGCTGATCCAGGGTGTGGCGCAGGGACTGCTCGGGCCCTCGATGCCCGAGTATGCCAACGCGCCGCTGGCCGAAGCGGCGGGCCGCGTGCTCGGCGGCGGCGGACGCCTGCTCGTGCTCGTCGGCGCCACCGTGTCGATGTTCGGCTACGTGTCGGGCGACATGCTGGGCAGCCCGCGCGCGCTCTTCGCCTTCTCGCGCGACGGCGTGCTGCCGCGCGTGCTCTCGACGATTCACCCGCGCTTCCACACGCCGTACCTCGCGATCGTCGTCTATGCGGCGATCGTGGCGAGCGTCGCGATCAGCAGCAGCTTCACGCAACTGGCGGTGCTCGCCAATGTCGCCGCGCTGACGCTGTATCTCACATGCGTCGCAGCATCGTACGTGCTGCAGCGCCGCGACGTGCGCGCCGACGGGATTCCGTTTGCGGTTCCCGCGGGCCCGCTGATCCCAATACTCGCTGCCGTCGTGATTCTCTGGCTGCTGTCGAATGCGACGCGCCGCGAGTTCGGCGTCGAGGCGCTCGTGCTCGCGGTCGCCGCGCTCGTCTACTTCATCAGGCGCACCGGCGGCAGGCTCTGAGGGCGCGAGGCCGCGAACGTGCGCCCCGATGTAAGCTCGGGAGATGGCCCACCGCACGCTCCTCGACATTCCGGAGCGCATCGACATCGTCGACGTCTTCCGGCGCGCGGAGGATACGCCGGGCATCGCCGACGAAGCGGTGATGATCGGCGCGAAGGCGCTGTGGCTGCAGACCGGAATCGTCAGCGAGGACGCCGCGGCACGGGCGAAGAACGGCGGCCTGACGGTCGTGATGGATCAGTGCATCGGCGCGACGCACAGCCTGCTGCGCCTGCCGACCAGGACGGTGACGTAGCGCTACGCGTCGCCGAGCGACGCGATCGCCTCCTCGAGCTTCGTCACGAGGCTGTCGAGCTGCTCGACGACGGCGCTGATCGTTTCGGGCTTGCTGAGATCCACGCCGGCGCGCTTCAAGAGCGCCATCGGATGATCGCTGCCGCCTGATTTGAGCAGCGTCAGGTAGCGATCGATCGCTTCGCGGCGGTCGCGCTCCGATCCGGTGGTCAACTGCTTCATCAGCTGCGCGCTCGACGCGAAGCAGGTCGCGTACTGGTACACGTAGTACGGCGTGCTGAAGAAGTGGGGGATGCGCGCCCAGGTGACGCGCGAGAGCTCGTCGCAGTCGAGCGCGTCGCCGTGATACGCGCGCAGCAGGTCCATATAGATGTCGCCGAGCCCCTCGGCCGTCACCGGCCGGCCGCGCTCGGCCAGCCTGTGCGCCTGCAGCTCGTAGTCGGCGAACATCACCTGCGTGTAGAAGGTGCCGACGATGCCGTCGATCGCGTGCTGCAGCAGGACGATCCGCTGGCGCTCGTCGGTCGCCTTCGCCAGCATGTACTCGAGGAAGAGCGCCTCGCTCAGCGTCGACGGCACCTCGGCGACGAAGATCGTGTACGCCGAATAGACGAACGGCTGGTGCGCGTTCGACAGGATCGTGTGCATCGAGTGGCCCATCTCGTGGGCCAGCGTGAACACGGCGTCGAGCGTGTCGTTGTAGTTGAGCAGCATGTACGGATGCACGCCGTACACCGGCGCCGAGTACGCGCCGCTGCGCTTGCCGGGATTCTCGTAGACGTCGATCCAGCGGCTGCCGAGCGCCTCGGTCATCTGCCGCTGGTACGCCGGACCGAGCGGCGCCACCGATGCCGGCAGCCATCCCAGCACGTCGCCGTACGGATACTGGCGATCGAAGTCGACGAGCGGAATCGCGGCGTCGTAGTTGTGGTACGTATCGAGCCCGAGGACGCGCTTGCGCAGCCGGTGATAGCGGCGGAGCGGCTCGGTGCCCGCCTTCGTGCTCTCGATCAGGTTCTCGACGACCGCCGTCGGGATGTTGTTGCCGTGCAGCGCCGCCTCGAGCGTCGTCCGGTAGCCGCGCGCCTGCGAGTAGAACCAGTCGCGCTGGAGGACGGCGTTGTAGAGCGTCGCGTACGTGTTGATCGTCGCCGCGAACAGCGTGTGGTACGCGGCAAAGGCCGTCGCGCGATCCGCCTGATTGCGATTGGTCGCGAGAATCGCGCGGTACTGCCCGTAGGTGAGCGTGAGCTCCGCGCCGCTCGAGAGCGTGATGCGCGGATGCCGCACGTCGGCCGTCGACAGCGCCGCGTAGCCGTCGTGCGGGCTCGACGCGAATCGACTCGAGAGCGACAACAAGTGCTCGCCCTTGTCGTCGAGCACGTGCTCCTGCTGGCGGTAGAGATCCTCGAGCGCGAAGCGGTAGACAGCGAGCTCGGCGCGCTCGCTCATCCACTGCTGTACTGTCTGCAGGGGGATCTTGAGCAGCTCGGGATTGAACCACGCGCTCGCCTGGTTCGCCTTCGCAAAGAGGATCTGCACCTGCTGGCGGCGCGCGTTGATCGCGTTGTCGCGCTGATCCTCGTCGTATTTCAGCGACGCGAAATACCAGACTTTGTATGTCAGCTGCCCGATGTCGTCGGACAGCCGCATCGTCGCGAGCAGACGATCGCCGCCGGACGCGAGCGTTCCCTGGAGCGCCGCGTAGTCGCCAATCTTCCGGTCGAGCTCGTCGAACGCCTGCTGCCACGCGTTCCAGTCGGGAAAAATATCCGTAAGGTTCCACTTGAAGTGATCGGCGATTACCTCTCGCTCGCGGAGCTGAGGGGCGGGAGCGGCTTCGGCGGACGGCGTCATCGGCCGACCATGATAACGCGCGGGCGTGCTTTTTGCTGCCTTCAAGCCGGGAGGAGCACATGGATCATCCACGTCCAGGTCTGAAGTACGTGGACGCCGACGACCTCGACAAGGCGACGTTCGACTTCGACGGCCTGGAAGTCGTCGTGGCCGTCCGTTTCATGTCGTGGTCGAGGCCGGGCACTGGTTCAAGCACAAGCATTTCCTGCTCCCGATCGGGCACGTCGCGCTCGACACCCGCAACCGGCTGATGGCGGCGGACGTGGCGAAGTCGCGCGTCGAGCGGTTCCCCGGCTTCCACCGAAGCGAATTCGAGAAGCTCGAGAGCGCCGACATCGATCGAATGGCGCAGACCTCGGCGTCGGTGTGCTGCGACGAGGCGCTCGATCTGGCGTCGCCGTGGGACAGCTGGAAGCACTACGAGTATCCGAGCTGGTGGGATGCGAGCTTCTACCGGCCCGATCGGATTCGCAATCGCGACGAAGCGGGCGTTACGACGCCGCCGCCGAAGACCGCCGCCGCCGATCGCGGCCGCTCGTAGCCGCGCCGGGAAAGGCCGCGCGCAGTTCCGCGCGAGTCAGATCGCGCCACTCGCCGGGCTCGAGCGCGCCCAGCTCGAGCCCGCCGAACCGCACGCGCTTCAGGCGCGTCACCTCGTGTCCGATTCCCTCGAACAGCCGCCGCACTTCACGGTTCCTGCCGCTGCGCAGCTCCACGACGAGATGCGACTCGCGCGCCGACGCTTTGCGCAGCGTCGCGCGCGCGGCGATCGGCGCCAGCTCGCGCGGGGTCACCTCGCCGCGCACCGTGACGACGTAGACGCGCGGGACGGCGTTCGCCGGATCGGTAATCCAGTTGGCGAGCTGGGTGTCGGTCGTGAGCAGCAGCAGGCCGGAGGTCGCGAGATCGAGCCGGCCTACGGCCTGCAGTCCGTGTCCCGCATCTCCGAGACGGTCGAAAACCGTGCGCCGGCCTTCCGGATCGCGCCGCGTCGTCACGACGCCGCGAGGTTTGTGCAACAGGATCGTCCGCCAGGCCGCGCGCGCCTGCGGCGCCTCGTCGACGGCAATCGCCGCGCGCTCCGGGACGACGAGATGCGCCGGATCGTCGATGACGCGGCCGTCGACGCGGACGCGGCCGGCGCGGATGGCGGCCGTCGCCTGCGCGCGCGAGAGAATACCGAGCTTCGAGAGCGCGCGGTTGAGGGGAACGCTCAATTCTTAATTCTGATTGGTGCTCCGCGTTTCGTTCAGGAACTCGCGTACTAAGCGATTGAACTCGTCGGCTTTCTCGATCTGCGGCATGTGCCCGCAGTTAGCTCGTCGTACTTGCCCCAAATGACGAGCGTCGGCGCTTTCACGCCTTTCACCTGCGATTCCGTCAGCCGGCCGCGGTCGCCGGCCTCCTGCATTTTCGTGATCGCGAACGCCGACCGCAGGCGCATCGCGAGCTGATCCTCCACCAGCCTGTCGGTGACGAGGTCTTTGTTGTGGAACAGAACGCGGAAAAACTCGCGCGTCTCCTCGCGCGTCACGCTGTTCTGGATCTGCCGGCGGTGGAGCGCTTCAGGCGTCGGCGGGGCGGGCGCGCCGGCCGCCGGCGATCTGAATCCCCCGCCGTCGGCGAGCACGATGCGATCGACGACCTGCGCGTGCTTCGCGGCGGTGTACAACGCCACGCCGGCGCCCATCGAGTTGCCGACGAGCGACGCCTTCTGGACACCGACCGCCTTCAGGAACCCGACGAGGAATTCCGAGAGCATGCCGGTGTGGTAGTTCGCGAGCGGCTTGTCCGACTGGCCGAAGCCGATTTGATCCAGCGCGAACACGTGGAAGTCCTTCGCGAGCGGATCGATGTTCGGCGCCCAGCGCGAGCCGTCGCCCCCGAGGCCATGCAGCAGCACGACGGGCGCGCCGCGGCCCGCCTCCAGGTAGTGCAGCGTGAATCCGAGCACGGTGACGTCTCTGGCGGCGGCGTTCGTGCGCGGCTGAGCCGACGCGGTGAACACGAGCGCGAACATGCAGGCGAGGCCGGCGAGGCATTTGTGCAGCATTCGGAGATTCTAGCGGCACGCGCGGCGATCTATGGCATCTTGTTCGGATGCGAGTCATGCGGCTTGCGCTCGTGGTGGCCGGCGCGATCGGATCGGCGGCGTGCTTCCAGATGTCGACGGTCCTCAAGGTGAACGGCGACGGCAGCGGCACGCTCGATCACCGCATGGTCTACTCGACGCAGGCGCTCGCGCAGCTGAGGCAGTTCGCCGGATTCGGCGGCCGCGGCGGCACGCTCGATCCGATCTCCGGTTCACCGACGTGACGCAGCTCCGCATCTCGACGCAGCCGGCGGCGCCGGCTGGCGTCTCGATCAGCGCCGGCGCATTGAGCACGACGTCCGAATCGATCACGTTCTCGATGACGCACGAGCCGGGCGGCACGGCGGTCCTGCACATTCACGTGCCGGAGCCGAACTTCCTCGACGCGCTCGGATCGCCGGCGGCCGCGAGCCAGATCGGCATGGTGCGCGCGATGCTGGCGGGCGCGCGCGTACAGCTCGCGGCGGAGCCGGCAGGCACGCTCGTGCGAACGAGCAGCCCGTACGTCGACGGCTCGCGCGTGACGCTGCTCGAGGTGGATCTCGATCAGGTGCTGAAGGACGAGACGCTGCTGCCGCGCCTGCAGGCGGCGAAGACGCCGGACGAGGCGAAGGCGATCGTCCAGAACGCCGCCGGCCTCAAGATCAACCTCGATCGCGACATCACGATCGAGTTCACGCCAGCCAGATAATCTCGACGTCGGCCGCGCCGCCGGCGATCGCGAGCCGCGCGACCGACGGCCGCACGTCGAAGCGGCGCGGCCCGGCGGCGCCGGGATTCATCCCGATGCGGCCGCTTTCGCGGGCGACGATCGCGCGGTGCGTATGGCCGAAGATCACGACGTCGCCCGCGTAACGCGCGAGGGCGAGCGCCGGCGTCGGCCGTCCGAGCTCGTGCCCGTGGCTGACGTGCAGCGTCAACCCGCCGGCGGCCAGCGTCCGCTCGCGCGCGAGCGACGGATCGTGCGGATCGTCGACGTTGCCGTAGACCGCCTCGACGCGCGCGATGGCCGCGAGGGCGTCGAGCACGGCGCGATTCCCGACGTCGCCGGCGTGGACGATCAGATCCACGCCCTCGAAGGCACGCCGCACCTCGGGCCGCAGCAGACCGTGCGTGTCCGCGATCACGCCGATTGTGAAAGTAGAAAAGCGGCAATTCAACCTTTCAGCCTTCCGCCTTCCCCGCTTCGTCCTTCCGCCGTCCTGCCCTCCGTCATTGAATTCCTGCCTCCCTGCCCTCCTGCCTTCCCGCCTTGTGCGACTGAGCGATCTCTTTTCGATATCGCCTGAGCGCCGGCGTGGACGACGCGACCCACGCCGTCGCGAGGATGCAGCCCACGCCGCCGCTGATCACGGAGAACGGCGCGCCGAGCCAGTTGGCGACCGTCCCCGCTTCGAGCTCGCCGAGCTGCGGCCCGCCGATGAAGAACACCATGTTGACGCCCGTCATGCGTCCGCGCAGGCGGTCCGGCGTCTCGAGCTGACGCACGATGTTGCGGATGATCATGCTGACGGTGTCGGTCGCGCCGGTCATCGCGAGGCACGCGAAGGTCAGCCAGAACGATCGCGACGCGCCGAAGACGACCGTCGCGAGCCCGTAGCCGGCCACGGCCCACAACAGCGTCCGGCCGCGGCGCTCGATCCGGTCGGTGAGCGGGACCATCGCGGCGCTGGTCGCGACGGCGCCGACGGCCGGCGCGGCATACAGCCAGCCGTACCCCCCCGCGCCGACGCGCAGGATGTCCTGCGCGAAGATCGGCAGCAGCGCCGTCGCCGACGAGAAGAAGGTCGCGAAGAAGTCGAGCAGCATGGTCGAGCGGATCAGCGGCGACCGGAAGACGAACCGCAGCCCCTCGAGCGCCGCATGGAGCGACACATCGTCGCGCGATCCTGCCTCGGACGGGGAGCGCGGCGGCACGTCGCGCATCATCAGCAGCGCGACGATGACGAAGCCGAACGAGATCGCGTTCGCGACGTACACCCAGCCGACGCCCGACGCCGCGATCAGCACGCCGCCGAGCGAGGGTCCGACGACCGACGCCGTCTGGAACATGATCGTGTTGAGGCTGATCGCGTTCGGCAGATGGTCGCGCGGCACGAGCGACGGCACGAGCGCGTTGCGCGCCGGGAGATCGAAGGCGCCGACGGCCGAGGCAGAGCATCAGCCGCCGGCGGTCCCACGCGTCGGCGACGACGCCGCTGATCATGGAGAAGACGACGATCGGAACGACGCGGACGAGGCCGACCAGGCCGAGCGCGAGGCCCTTGCGCTCCGGCGTCACGAGCAGCGACACGTGCCAGAGCAGCGCCGCGTTCTGCATCATCGAGCCGCTGAAGGAGACAAGCAGCCCGATCCAGATCAGCCGGTAGTTGCGATGCTGCAGCGCGACGAACGACTGGCGCGAGAGCAAGGCGCTACGACGGCCCCTCGCCGTCCGTCATTTGACGTCGAGGAGCTCGACGTCGAAGACGAGCGTCGCGTTGGGCGGGATCGCGCCGCCGGCGCCGCGCGCACCGTACCCGAGCTGCGACGGGATGACGAGCGTCCGCTGGCCGCCGACCTTCATGCCGGCCACGCCCTGGTCCCACCCCTGAATCACCTGGCTCGCGCCGAGCTTGAACTGGAACGGATCGCTGCGGTCGCGCGAGCTGTCGAACTTCTTGCCGTGGTGATCGGGCCTGGTGCCGTCGTAGAGCGTCCATGAGCAGACGAGTATATGTCACGTCACGAGCACGAGCTTGCCGATGTGCGCGCTCGACTCCATCACGCGGTGCGCCTCGGCCGCCTGCCGCAGCGGGAACGTGGCGTGCACGATCGGCTTCACGGCGCCCGATTCGACGAGCGGCCAGACGCGCGCGCCGAGCGCGCGCGCGATCGCGCCCTTCTCGGCGACGGGCCGCGCGCGCAGCGTCGAGCCGGTGATCGTCAGCCGCCGCTGCATGATCGTCTGGATGTTCAGTTCGGCTTTCGCGCCCTGCAGCGTCGCGATCTCCACGAGCCGCCCTTCGATCGCGAGCGCCTCGATGTTTCGCGCGAAGTAATCGCCGCCCACCATGTCGAGCACGACGTCCACGCCGCGATCGCCGGTGAGCTGGCGGACGATCGCGACGAAGTCGTTCTCGCGGTAGTTGACCGCGCGCTCCGCGCCCAGCCGCTCGCACGCCGCGCACTTCTCCGCCGACCCTGCCGTCGCGAACACGCGCGAGCCGTGCGCGCGGGCGAGCTGGATCGCGGTGGTGCCGATGCCGCTCGATCCGCCGTGGACGAGGATCGCCTCGTTTGCCTGCAGACGCCCTCGCTCGAAGACGTTCGTCCATACGGTGAAAAACGTTTCGGGCATCGCGGCGGCCGCGACGTAGTCGAGTCCGCGGGGCACCGGTAAACACTGCGGCGCGGGCGCAACGCAGTACTCCGCGTAGCCGCCGCCGGCGACGAGCGCGCACACGCCGTCGCCGACGCGGAGATCGTGCACGTCGGCGCCGACCTCCTCGACGACGCCGGCGACCTCGAGCCCCGGGATGTCCGATGCGCCGGGCGGCGGCGGATAGCGTCCGCGCCGCTGGAAGACGTCTGGACGATTCACGCCGGCCGCGGCCACTTTGATCAGCACTTCGCCGGCCGCCGGCGTCGGACGCGGGCGCTCCACGGGGACGAGCACGTCCGGATCGCCCGGGCGGCTGATTTCAATCGCGATCACAGGTCCTCGCCAAATGCCGCGGCCGTCGTCGCCGGCTCGAGCACGAACGTCGCGAGCGCGAGGCCGGCCGCCGCGCTCAACGCGAACACCGCGGGGAGCGCGCGCACCGGCGCAATCCACGCGGCGTCGCCGGCCAGAAGCGCCGCCATCGCCACATCGAGCGCCGTCAGCAGCCGCGTCGTGCGGCGGCGCTCGACGGCGAGCCGCGCGCGATTCATGCGCTCGGTGAAGACGAGATGGCCGCGCAGCACGCCGCCGATGGTTGCCGCCACGCCGAGCGCGAGAAAGATCGCGACGGTGACGGGCGTTTCCACCCATTCCTTCATCTGCCACGAGAGAATCGCCGCCGCAAGGTAGATGGCGGTGATCGCGATCTGGTGCGTGCGCCACCACGCGCTGTGGCGCGCAGGCGCAGCGGCGCGATCCGCGGCGCGCAGCGCCTCGACGATCTCGGCCGCCGACCGGAAGCGATCGGCCGGCGCCTTCTGGAGGCACCGGGCGATGACGGCGGCGAGGCCGTCCGGGATTTCGACGCGGCGGCTCTCGATCGGCCGCGCGTCGCTGTCGAGGACGCGCGCGACGATCGCGAGCGGCGACGATCCGCCGAACGGGTGGATGCCGCACGCGAACTCGTACAGCAGCACGCCCATCGCGAAGACGTCCGCGCGCGCGTCCACCTCGCCACCGTTGATCTGCTCGGGCGCCATGTAGGCCGGCGTTCCGACGACGAGGCCCGGATCGGTGGCGAAGGTGAGCGCCGCGGCGCGCGAGAGATCGTCGGGCGGCGCGAGGCGCGCGAGGCCGAAGTCGAGGATCTTCAGGCTGCCGTCGCGCGCGCGCATCACGTTCTCGGGCTTCAGATCGCGGTGCACGATCCCGCGCGCGTGCGCGGCCGCGAGCGCCGCCGCGGTCTCGCGGGCCGTGCGCACGATCTCGCCCACCGACGGCCGCGGCCCGGCGTCGATCTCGGTGCGCAGTGTGCGGCCGTCGACGAACTCGGTCGCGATGTAGAGCGCGCCCTCCACCTCCTCGAGCGCGAAGACCGTGCAGATCCCCGGGTGCGATTTCGACGCGGCGGCTCTCGATCGGCGGCGCGTCGCTGTCGAGCACGCGCGCGACGATCGCGAGCGGCGACGATCCGCCGAACGGGTGGATGCCGCACGCGAACTCGTACAGCAGCACGCCCATCGCGAAGACGTCCGCGCGCGCGTCCACCTCGCCACCGTTGATCTGCTCGGGCGCCATGTAGGCCGGCGTTCCGACGACGAGGCCCGGATCGGTGGCGAAGGTGAGCGCCGCGGCGCGCGAGAGATCGTCGGGCGGCGCGAGGCGCGCGAGGCCGAAGTCGAGGATCTTCAGGCTGCCGTCGCGCGCGCGCATCACGTTCTCGGGCTTCAGATCGCGGTGCACGATCCCGCGCGCGTGCGCGGCCGCGAGCGCCGCCGCGGTCTCGCGGGCCGTGCGCACGATCTCGCCCACCGACGGCCGCGGCCCGGCGTCGATCTCGGTGCGCAGTGTGCGGCCGTCGACGAACTCGGTCGCGATGTAGAGCGCGCCCTCCACCTCCTCGAGCGCGAAGACCGTGCAGATCCCCGGGTGCGAGAGCGACGCGGCGGCGCGCGCCTCGCGGCGCAGCCGCTCGCGGTGCGTCGGATCGCAGACCAGATGCGGCGCGAGCGCTTTGAGCGCCACCGATCGTCCCAACCGCGCGTCCGACGCGAGGTAGACGTGCCCCATGCCGCCGCGTCCGATCTCGCGCACGATCGTGTACGCGCCGATCGTCGTCCCGGCCGCGAGCGGCTCGTCGTCGGCGAGGAGATCGGGCGCGCTCTCGGCGATCGGCCGCTCGAGAAAGGCGCCCGCGCGCGAATGGCTGGCGAGGAGCGACAGCGCTTCGTCGCGCACGGCCGGATCGTCGGCCGCCTCGCGCGCGATCCACTGCGCGGCGCTCTCGGCGTCGCGATCGAGCGCCGCCTCGAACAGCTCGGCGACGCGCTGCCTGCGGTCGGGCGTCATGCGGGCGATTCGCTCAGCTCGCGAAACAGCCAGGCGCGCGCCAGCGCCCACCGCCGCTTCACGGTGGCCGGCGAGATGCCGAGCGCCTCGGCCGCTTCTTCGATGCTCAAGCCCGCGAAATAGCGCAGCTCGACGAGGCGCGCCAGCTCCGCGTCCACACGCGCGAGCCGCGTGAG
>QHWK01000129.1 GCA_003223775.1 Acidobacteriota bacterium | reverse complement strand
ACATGCTCGCGGCCGTCAAGCCGACGGTCGGCCGCATCAGCCGCTACGGCGTGATTCCGATCACCGCCGATCAGGACACGGCGGGGCCGATGGCGAAGAGCGTCGCCGACGTCGCGATCATGTTCGGCGTGCTCGAGAGCGCGTCGCCCGATCCGAACGATCCGGCGACGCGGAGATGCGCGCCGCCGCCGGGGCGCGACTACACGAAATTCCTGAATCGCGCCGGCCTCAAAGGCGCGCGCATCGGCATCCCGCGCGCGTTCTACTACGAGCGCATCACGCCGCCGGAGGCTGGCGGCGGCCGCGGCGCGGCGCCGGGCGGCCGCGGCGCAGCGCCCGAGGGGCGCGGCGGCCTCGCCGACGATCAGAAGCAGGCGATGGCGCAGGCGATCGCCGTGCTGCGGAAAGAAGGCGCGACCGTCGTCGATCCGGCGGACATCCCGAGCATCGTCGACACGGATCCGAAGGACAACTTCCTGCTGTTCGGCCAGTGCTCCGGCGTCAACGAAGGGCGCGGCAAGGACGAGCGCTGCTCGGTCGATCTGAAGTACGGGATGAAGCGCGACTTCAACAAGTGGCTCGCCTCGCTCGGCGCGGCGGCGCCGCTCGAGACGCTCGCCGATCTGCGCGCGTTCAACACGGCGCACCAGAAGGCGAACGCGATCAAGTACGGCCAGTCGAATCTCGACATCTCCGACGAGATGGACGTCGAGCGCGATCGACGGCGCTACGAGGCGGACCGCGCGAAGGACATCCGCCTCGGCGGCACGCACGGCATCGACGAGATCATGAAGGCCCAGCGGCTCGACGCGCTGCTCTTTCCCGGCGCGAGCGGCGCGGCGATTGCGGCGAAGCCGGGCTATCCGACGGTGATCGTGCCGTACGCGCTCGTCGCCAACGCGCCGACGCCGCCGTTTCCGGCGGGCTTCGACGCAAAGCTGTCGCCGTTCGGCGTCAGCTTCACCGGCATGGCCTGCAGCGAGCCGAAGCTGATCGAGCTCGCGTACGCGTTCGAGCAGGCGACGAAGAAGCGAGTCCCGCCGCCGCAGTTCCCGTGACGGAAACCACGAAGGTATAATCGCGATCCTTTTCTTCGACGATCGGAGGAGCGCATGGTGAAACGCCTCTCGCTGTCGGTCGTGATCCTGCTCGCGCTGGCGGCGCTGCCGGCGGCGCAGGAGTTGTCGGAGCTGCCGGCGGCCGTCGCGCTGTTCCAGCGGGTGCGCATCGTGCCGAACGTCGTCTACTTGCGCGCGAACGGGTGGGAAGGGAAGCTGGATGTCTACGCGCAGCGCACGCCGCGCCAGCCCGGCCCCGTTCCCGTCGTGATGTTCATCCACGGCGGCGGGTGGGTGCCGGGGACGAAGGAAGGCAGCGTGCTCCAGGGCGTCCTGCCGTACGTCGCGGCGGGCTACTCGGTCGTGAACGTCGAGTATCGCCTCGCGAACGTGTCGCTCGCGCCGGCGGCGATCGAAGACTGCCGCTGCGCGCTGCGCTGGATCGCCGCGCACGCGAAGGACTACAACTTCGACGCGAACCGGATCGTCGTCGCGGGCGCGTCGGCCGGCGGACACCTCGCGCTGACGACCGGCATGGCGCCGGCGAGCGCCGGCTTCGATCGAAGCTGCTACACGGTGGACGAGCCGCGCGTCGCGGCGATCGTCGACTTCTTCGGCATCACCGACATCGCGGATCTGCTCGACGGCCCGAACAAGAAGCCGTTCCCCGAGAGCTGGCCCTACACCGTCCAGTGGCTCGGCAACCAGCCGAACCGTGCCGAGCTCGCCAAGGCGGCGTCGCCGCTCACCTACGTGCGCGCTGGCGTGCCGCCGACGATCGCCATCCACGGCGACGCCGATCCGCTCGTGCCCTACAACCACTCGGTCCGCCTGCAGGACGCGCTGCAGAAGGCGGGCGTCGCGCACAAACTCGTCACGATCCCGCGCGGCGGCCATGGCAACTTCACGGTCGGCGAATGGCGGGACGCATTCGTGGAGATCGATGCGTTCCTGTCGGCCCACATTCCGCCGGCGAAGCCGCCGTCGAGTCCGGCGGCGCCCCGCTGATCGAGAGGCCGCTACCTGACAGACACTCGGTGCTGCCCTTCGGCCGCCGCGATCGGCCGCGTCGGATCGATCGCGAGCCACGCGAGGCCGCCGCTCGCGTAGATCGCCGCGGTGACGTAGAACGGAAACGTCCACGAGTGCCAGCGGTCCACGGCGACGCCGACGACGAGCGGGCCGAGCAGTCCGCCCAGATTGCCGAGCGTGTTCATACAGCCGCTGACGACGCCCGCGTGATCCGGGGCGACGTCGATCGGCACCGCCCAGCACGCGCCGAGCGCGAGGTCGGCTGACGCGAGCGCGAACGCGAGGAGCACCGCCTTCGCGATCGCGGGCAGCGCGAGCGTCGACGCGAACACCAGCGCCGCGCACGTCGTGAACGCGGCGCAGCCGAGATAACAGCGGCCCACGCGCAGCCCGTACGTGCGCGTGAGCCGATCCGAGAGCCACCCGCCCACCACGTCCGCGATTCCCGCGAGCAGGAACGGCAGCGAGGCAAACAGCCCGCCGCCGAGCACCGAGAAGCCGAGCACGGTGATGAGATAGGTCGGCAGCCACGTGAAGTAGAAATAGAGGCCGTAGCCGAACGCGAAGTACATCCCGCAGATCGCGTACAGGTTCCGGCTGCGGACGATCTCGCGCCACGGCGTCTCGTGTGCCGGCGCCCGATCGCCGCCGCGCGTCTCGCCATCGCGTCCGCCGTCCTGCCGGATCCACGCGAGCTCTTCGGCGTTCACCTCCGGATGCTCGTCGGGCGCGTCGCGATACCACGCGTACCACGCGGCGGCCCACACGAGGCCGACCGCGCCGAAGACGACGAAGCTCGCGCGCCAGCCCCATCGCGCGACGATGACGAGCGCCACCGGCGCCGACAGCATGCCGCCGACGCGCGATCCGAGGAACATGACGCCGTTCGCGCGGCCGCGCTCGCGCAGCGGGAACCAGCGCGAGAAGCTGCGCGCGACGTTCGGGAAGGCGCCCGCTTCGCCGGCGCCGAAGAGAAACCGGATCGCGACGAGCGACGAGTAGCCGCGCGCCGCCGCCGTCAGCATCGTGAAGCCGGACCACCAGACGACGATGCGCGTGAGCACGCGGCGCGGGCCCTTCACGTCGCCCAGCCAGCCGGACGGCACCTCGAAGAGCGAATAGGAGAGCGTGAACGCGCTGAAGACGACGCTCATCTGCAACACCGTCAGGTGGAGGTCGCGCATGATGGACGGCGCGGCCGCGGAAATGCAGATGCGATCGAGATACGTCACGACGGCGAGCGCGAACGCGAAGCCGAGCACGCGCGCGCGGACGCGGGTGGGAGCCATGTTTGTTGTAGTGTAGGGCGCATGTCGCCGGTCTCCACCGCGAATTCGCGGCTCGTGTACGACGCGCTGAAAGCGTCGGGCGTGCGGCTGATGTCGGCGCTGCCCGAGACGTGGCTCGTGCACCTGATCCGCATGGCCGAAGAGGATCCGGAGATGACGCTCGTCCGCCTCGCGAAGGAGGAGGAAGGCGTGGGCATCTCCGCCGGCGCGCACCTGGCCGGCGTCCGCTCGGCGATGCTGATGCAGAACCACGGCTTCCTCGCGTCGATCAACGGCATCGTGTCGTGCGCGCAGCTGTACCGGATTCCGCTGCTGATGATGGTCAGCTTCCGCGGCGAGTTCGGCGAGCGCGATCCGTGGCAGACCGAGGGCGGCGGCGTCACCGAGGATCTGCTGCGGGCGCTGCGGATTCCGTTTTCCTATCTTGATTCCCCGGGGCACGTGGCGCATCGCATCGCGAAGGCGGAGACGCTCGCGCTCTCGGCGAACAAGCCGGTCGCGCTGCTGCTGTGCCGCGATTTGATGTGGGAAGAGGCGTGATGACGCGCGTCGAAGCGCTGCGCGCGATTTACCCGCGGCTCGAGGACCTCGTCGTCGTGACGATCATGGGCGCCGTCGCGGCCGAGCTCCAGGGCATCGGCCATCGCCCGAACTTCTTCTACCTCCAGCACGCGATGGGGCTTGCCTCGTCGATGGGACTCGGCATCGCGCTCGCGCGGCCCGAGCGGCAGGTCGTCGTCTTCGACGGCGACGGCTCGGTGCTGATGAACCTCGGCGGGCTGACGACGCTCGCGCGCTATCGGCCGCGCAACCTCGTGCACGTCGTCTTCGACAACGAGAGCCTGCTGTCGGTCGGCGGGTTTCCGACGGCGACCTCCACCGGCAGCGATCTCGCGGGGATCGCGGCGGCGGCCGGCGTGCCGCGCACCGCCAGGGCGACGACGATGGACGACTTCACGCGCGCGTTCGACGAGGCGCTCGCCGCGCACGATCTCACGACGATCGTCGCGAAAGTGGACGCCGTCGGGCCCTCGAAGTTCGTCACCGACCTGTCGCTGCTCGAGAACCGCTTCGAGTTCCAGAGGTACCTGACGAGGCGGTAATTAAGAATTAAGAGAATTAAGAAGTAAGAATTCGCTGTCAAGAAACGGTGACGACGAATTCTTAAATTCTTAATTCCTACTTCTTAATTACTCCTGCCGCAGCGCCACGGTCGGATCCACTCGAGTGGCGCGCGCGATCGGTACGAGGTGCGCGGCGGCGGCGACGGCGAGCAGGATCGTGACGACGCCGGCGAAGGTCGGCGCATCGGTCGCGCTGACGCCGTACAGCGACTGCTGCAGGAACCGCGTCGTGAGCGCCGCCAGCACGACACCGGCTGCTGCGCCGGCGGCCACGACCGCCAGGCCGCGGCCGAGGACGAGGCGGACGACGTCGGCGCGCGAGGCGCCGAGCGCGGCGCGGATCCCGATCTCGCGCGTGCGCTCGGCCACTGAGTACGAGACGACGCCGTACACGCCGACGGCCGTCATCAGCACGGCGACGCCGCTGAACAATTCGAGCAGCACCATCAGGAATCGGCGCGCGCCGGCCGATTTCTCCACGAGATCGCGCAGCGGCGCGACCTGGTACACCGGCACGTCGGCGGCGGCGGACGCGATCGCCTGCCGCGCGTCGTGCGCGATTGCCGCCGGATCGCCGCTCGTCCGGAGCACGACGGTGAGAAACGAATCGGTGAGCTGCGCCTGGGCCGTGTACATCTGCAGCGTCGGCGGCTCGGCGAGCGCGTCGTGGCGCACGTCGCCGGCGATGCCGACGATCGTGAACCACGCTCCGTCGGTGCCGCCGATGCGGACGCGCCGCCCGATCGGATCCTCGTTCGGCCACAGCGCGCGCGCCGTTCGATCGCCGAGGACCATCACGAACGCCGTGTTCGCGCGATCGGCGTCGGTGATGAGCCGGCCGCGCCGCAGCGGAATCCGCATCGCGCGGAAGTAGTCCGGCGTCACCGAATAGCGCTCGACCGACGGATCGTCGGCCGTCCAGCGGCGCCCTTCGACGTGAAAGCCCCACGCGTCGCGGTTGCCGCCGAGCGGAATCTGTCCGGCGAGCGCCGCGGAGTCGACGCCGGCGATCGTCCGCAGGCGCGCGAGGATCTCGTCGCCCTTCGCGACGACCGTCTCGTTCCTCGCATACTGCGGCCCGATCATCGAGAGCTGCAGCGTCAGCACATGATCGGGATCGAAGCCTGGATCGACGCTGAGCAGCCGGCCGACGCTCTTGATCATCAGGCCGGCGCCGGCGGCGAGCGCGATGGCGATCGCGATCTCGGCGGCGATCAGGAGCCGCCGCGCCGCGGCGTTCGGCGCGGCGCCGCTCGATCGGCCGCTGCCTGCCAGCGACGCCAGCGGCCGGAAGCGCGCCGCGCGAATCGCCGGCAGCAGCCCGAACCCCATCGTCGTCGCGGCCGTGACGGCGGCCGCGAACGCGAGGACGGCGACGTCGACGCGCGCGTCGCCCAGGCGAGGGATTGGAACCGGCGTCAGATGCGCGAGCAGCGGCACGACGGCGGCGGCCGCGGCGACGCCGAGCGCCGCGCCGCTCGCGGCGACGATCGCGCTCTCGATCAGCAGCTGCCGGACCATGCGTCCCACGCTCGCGCCGAGCGCCGCGCGCAGCGCGAGATCGCGTTCGCGCGCCGCGAGGCGCGCGAGAAGCAGGTTCGCGACGTTGGCGCACGCGATCACGAGCACGAAGACCACCGCGCCCATCAGCACGAGCATCGGCGCCCGGACGGCGCCGGCGAGCTCGTCGGCCAGCGGCACGACGACGACGCCCGACTCGGACGCGTAGTCGGCCGGATGCTCGCGGCCGAGCGCCGCCTGAATGTCGCCGACGTCGCGCTCGGCCGCCGCGATCGTGACGCCTCGTTTCAACCGGCCGAGCGCTTTCAGGTGCTGGCAGTTCCGGCAGGCGAACGCCTGCGTCGCGTCGTAGCCGACCGGCGCCCAGAGCTCCGCCGCCTGGTAGAAGTGCTCGCTGACGAGCGGCGGAAACAGGCGCGGCATGACGCCGACCACGATGTAGGCGCCGTCGCTCAGATCGATGCTGCGCCCGAGAATCCGCGGATCGCCGTGGAATCGCCGCTGCCACAGTCGATCGCTCAGGACGACGACGCGGCGCGTCGCGGGCGTGTCCTCGCCGGCGCGGAAATCGCGGCCGACGACGGGCGCGACGCCGAGCAGCGCGAAGAAATTCGCCGAGACGCGCATCGCGGCGATCCGCTCCGGGCCTTCGCCGCCGAGGAGCGTCGGGTTCCACGATCGAATCAGCGCGAGCTCGTCGAACGCGTGCGCGCGCGCGCGCCAGTCGACGAACGTCAGATATCCGAGGTTTCCCGCGCGGTTGTCGACGCCGCGCCCGCCGACGACGACAAGGCGCGAGGGATCGGCGTAGGGGAGCGGCCGCAGCAGCACGGCGTTGACGACGCTGAAGATCGCCGCGTTGGCGCCGATGCCGAGCGCGAGCGTGACGACGGCGGCGGCGGTGAAGCCGGGCGCGCGCCGGAGCAGCCTGACGGCGTAGCGCGCGTCGCGCCAGACGTCCGCGACGACGCCGCGGCGCGGCCCGATCCGTCGAGCGGCCGCAGCGCCGAGGCGAGCGCCTCGTCCTCGGACATGCCGCCGGCGACGAGCTCCTCGAAATGATCGGCGGCGTGCTGGGCGAGCTCGTCGACGATCTCGGCCTCGCGCGCGGGATCGAGCGGCAGCGGCCCGAGGCGCGCGCGCACCAGCGCCCTGAAGTCACGCATGGCGGAACTTCGCGACCCGGTTGAGCGCGGTGAAAAACACCTTCCAGCTGCGCCGCTGCGCCTCGAGCGTGCGGCGTCCGTCGGGGGTGAGGCGGTAGAAGCGGCGGCGGCGCGCGCCGGCGCGCTCCACCCAGCGGCCGTGAATCAGGCCGCGCCGCTCCAGGCGGTAGAGCGTCGGGTAGAGCGAGGCGACATGGAAGGCGAGCGCGCCGTCCGAGCGGCGCTCGATCAGCTTGGCGAGCTCGTAGCCGTGGCGGTCGCGCTCCTCGAGCAGCGCGAGGACGAGGGTCTCGGCGCTGCCCTTGCGCAGCTCGGCGTCGGTCGACATATGCCGGCAGCATATGTGTGACCGATATATATGTCAAACGCTGAGGTATCGCTCGGCGAGGTACTCGTGCAGGGCGACCGCGTTGTTGTGGCGCCGGTCGCGCGCGCCGAAGAGCAGCGTGACGCGCCCGTGGCGCACCGCGCCCGCCAGCGCCGCCACCGCCGGCGATCGCTCGCCGAGCGCGTCGAGCTCCTCGGCGTAGCGCCGCGTGAACTCCGCCCACCGCGACGGATCGCGGTTGAACCAGCGCCGCAGCGCGCGGCTCGGCCCGATGTCCTTCAGCCACAGATCGACCGCCGCCGCGCGCTTCGACAGGCCGCGCGGCCAGAGGCCGTCCACCAGCACGCGGACGCCGTCGGCGGCCGTGGCTGGTTCGTAGGCGCGCTTCACTTGAATCGACGGACCCGGCGCATTCATGCCGATCGAAGGATACCGGCTCGAGCGCGTTCAGAAAAAGCTGATCCGTTTCCGGCGTTTATAATCGCTATTCCCGTGATCGAATCGCTCTTCGCAGACGTCCGTTTCGCGCTGCGGTGGCTGCGGAAGAGCCCCGGCTTCGCGATCGTCGCGATCGCGTCGCTCGCGATCGGCATCGGCTTCAATACGGCGCTCTTCACGATCGTGGACGCGCTGCTCTTCAAGCCGCTGCCGGTGGCCGCCCCCGAGCGGCTGGTCGACGTCTTCACCAGCGACTCGACCGGCACGGTGGACTACAGCACCTCCTCGTATCCCGACTATCTCGATCTCCAGGCGCAGAACGACGTCTTCGACGGCCTCGTCGGCTACAGCCCGATGATGGCCGCACTGAACCTCGACAGCCGATCGCGGCTCGCGATGGGCGAGATCGTCAGCGGCAATTACTTCCAGGTGTTCGGCGTCGCCGCGGCGATCGGCCGCACGATCGTCCCGGCCGACGATGCGCCGGCCGCGCCGCGGGTGGCGATGGTGTCGCACCGCTACTGGACGCGCGAGCTCGAATCGGCGCAGCGCGCCGCTCGGCCCGATGTCCTTCAGCCACAGATCGACCGCCGCCGCGCGCTTCGACAGGCCGCGCGGCCAGAGGCCGTCCACCAGCACGCGGACGCCGTCGGCGGCCGTGGCCGGTTCGTAGACGCGCTTCACTTGAATCGACGGACCCGGCGCATTCATGCCGATCGAAGGATACCGGCTCGAGCGCGTTCAGAAAAAGCTGATCCGTTTCCGGCGTTTATAATCGCTATTCCCGTGATCGAATCGCTCTTCGCAGACGTCCGTTTCGCGCTGCGGTGGCTGCGGAAGAGCCCCGGCTTCGCGATCGTCGCGATCGCGTCGCTCGCGATCGGCATCGGCTTCAATACGGCGCTCTTCACGATCGTGGACGCGCTGCTCTTCAAGCCGCTGCCGGTGGCCGCCCCCGAGCGGCTGGTCGACGTCTTCACCAGCGACTCGACCGGCACGGTGGACTACAGCACCTCCTCGTATCCCGACTATCTCGATCTCCAGGCGCAGAACGACGTCTTCGACGGCCTCGTCGGCTACAGCCCGATGATGGCCGCACTGAACCTCGACAGCCGATCGCGGCTCGCGATGGGCGAGATCGTCAGCGGCAATTACTTCCAGGTGTTCGGCGTCGCCGCGGCGATCGGCCGCACGATCGTCCCGGCCGACGATGCGCCGGCCGCGCCGCGGGTGGCGATGGTGTCGCACCGCTACTGGACGCGCGAGCTCGAATCGGCGCCCGACGTCGTCGGCCGCGTCGTGCGGATCCGCGGCAACGCGTACACGATCGTCGGCGTGGCGCCGCGGACCTTCAGCGGCATGGTGCCGGTGCTCTCGCCGGAGCTGTGGATTCCGGTGTCCGCGTCGCTCGAGGTCGAGCCGGTCGGGATGCACGACGCGATTCCGTCGCCGACGGGCACGACGCGGCTCGATCGCCGAGCCGACCGCTGGCTCTTCATCCGCGGGCGCCTGAAGCCGCGCGCGACGATCGAACAGGCGCGCGCCAACCTCGCCGTCGTGATGGCGCGCATCGACGCCGAGAACCCGATCACCAACAAAGGGCGCCATCTCTCGCTGCGGGCGACGAGCGACGTGCATTTCCACCCAGCCAAGGATCCGATCGTCGTGTCGATCGCCGCGGCGCTGATGACGGTGGTCGGCCTCGTGCTGCTGATTGCGTGCGCCAACGTCGCGAGCATGCTGCTCGCGCGCGCGTCGAGCCGGCAGAAGGAGATCGGCATCCGGCTCGCGATCGGCGCGAGCCGCGGCCGGCTCGTGCGGCAGCTCCTCACCGAGGCGATCGTGCTGTCGGCCGCGGGCGCCGCCGCCGCCTTGCTCCTCGCGTGGTGGGTCGCGTCGATCGCGGCCTCGATCAACCTGCCGCTCCCGCTGCCGCTCACCTTCGACCTCCGAGTCGACGGACGCGTGCTCGCGTTCACGCTCGCGGTGGCCGTGATTGCGGCGCTGCTCGCCGGCCTCGCGCCGGGCGTGCAGGCCTCGAAGCGCGACATCGCGGCCGACTTCCGCGGCGACGCGTCGGCCTCGCGCGGCTGGACGCTCGGCGACGGCCTCGTCGCCGGGCAGATGGCTGTCACCGCGCTGCTGCTCATCGTCGCCGCGCTGCTGATGCGGAGCCTCGCCGCGGTGGAGCGCACCAATCCCGGCTTCGCCGTCAGCCGGCTCGCCGTCGTCTCGACCGACACGAGCATGCTGAACTACGCGTCCGAGCGCAGTGAGCAGTTCTACGACCAGGCGAAGGCGCGGATCGCGGCGCTCCCGGGCGTGGAGTCGGTCGCGCTCGCGACGCGCGTGCCGCTGCAGATCAACCCGAACCGCTGGGAGATCTGGGTGCCGGGGCGGCATCAGCCCGGCGATCACGGCGACACCGTGGAGGTGACGACGGTTTCGCCGGAATACTTCACGACGATGGGCGTGCCGATCGTCGAGGGGCGCGGCTTCACGGCGGCCGATCGCCTCGACTCGCCGCGCGTCGCCGTCGTGAACGAGACGCTCGCGCGCCGGCTGTGGCCGGGCCGGAGCGCGATCGGAAAAGTGTTCCACACGCGCGGCGGCGAGGGGCCGGCGTTCGAGATCGTCGGCATCTCCGCGGATCACAAGGTGCTGACGCTCAGCGAAGCGCCGACGCCGTTCCTGCACGTCGCGCGCGCGCAGCGGCCGAGCCCGTACTCCGCGATCGTCGCGCGCACGCGCGGCGACGCCGGGGCGCTCTTGCGCGACATGCGGCGCGAGCTCCTCGCGATCGAGCCGAACCTCGTCTTCGTCGAGAACCAGACGATGGAGTCGGAGGTGGACGCGACGCTGCTGCCGATGCGCGCGAGCGCGTGGCTGGTGACCGGCGTCGGCCTCGTGGCGATGCTCCTGGCGGCGATCGGCCTCTACGGCGTCATCGCGTATTCGGTGGCGCGGCGCACGCGCGAGATCGGCATCCGGATCGCGATCGGCGCGCGGCCGACCGAAGTGGTCGGGATGGTGATGCGCCAAGGGCTGCTGGTCGCCGGCGTCGGGCTCGTTGCCGGCTGCCTGGTCGCCGCGGCGGTCACGCGCGCGATGGGCGGCGTGCTCTACGGGATCAGCGCTGCCGATCCGGTGTCCTGGACCGCGGCCGCGGCGCTGCTCCTCGCCGTCTCGACGCTCGCCAACTTCATCCCGGCGCACCGCGCGTCCCGCGTCAGCCCGACCGAGGCGCTGCGCACCGAATAGGGGCCGCCGCCTCGAACCTCGCGCCGCGGTTTCCCGTCTACATCGGAGATGGCGTCGGATCTTCGAGTTGCGCTCCGCCTCCTCTGGAAGGACAAGGCGTTCACCATTACCGCCGCGGCGACGCTCGCGCTGTGCATCGGCGCGAATACCGCGCTCTTCTCGGTGGTGCGCACGGTGCTGCTGCGCCCGCTGCCGTTCCCGCACTCGGAGCGGATCCTGCTGATGGCGAACGCGTATCCGGGCGCCGGCGTCGACATCGGCGGCAACTCGGGCGCGGCCGACTACTACGATCGCCTTCGCGAGACGTCGGTCTTCGAAGAACAGGCGATGTACAACAGCACCGACGTCAGCGTGGACGAGAACGGCACGCCGACGCGCGTGCGGCTGATGAACGTCACGCCGTCGTTCTTCCGGCTGCTGCAGATTCCGCCGCGGCTCGGCCGCACGTTCACCGAGGCGGAAGGCGAGATCGGCAACGAAAAGAAGGTCGTGTTGAGCTACGCGCTGTGGCAGTCGCAGTTCGGCGGCGACGCCTCGGCCGTCGGCCGCGACCTCCGCATCGACGGCGCGCCGTACACCGTCGTCGGCGTGATGCCGGCGGGCTTCCGCTTCATCAACAGCGACGTGATGCTGTGGCGCGCGCTCGCGTTCACGCCGGAGCGGCGGCAGCAGCGCCACAGCAACAACTGGCGCAACATCGGGCGCCTGAAGCCGGGCGCGACCCTCGCGCAGGCGCAGGCGCAGATCGACGCGCTCAACGCCGCCAACCTCGATCGCTTTCCGCAGTACAAGCAGCTCCTCATCAACGCGCGGTTCCACACCGTGGTGCAGCCGCTGCAGGACAACCTCGTGCGCGGCGTGAAGACGACGCTGTATCTGATGTGGGGCGGCGCGCTCTTCGTGCTGCTGATCGGCTGCCTGAACGTCGCGAACCTCGTGCTGGTCCGGTCGCGCGCGCGGATCAAGGAGCTGGCAACGCGCCTCGCGCTCGGCGCCGGCCGCTGGCGCGTCGCGCGGCAGCTGATGGCGGAGAGCGTCGCGCTGACGCTCGTCTCCGCCGCGATCGGCCTCGCCGTCGGCTACGGCGCGCTGCGCATCATCGCCACGCTGAACGTGCAGGAGCTGCCGCGCGGCGAGGAGATCGCGATCGACGGCGTGGTCGTGCTGTTCACGATCGGCGCCGCCGCCGCGATCGGCGTGCTGCTCGGGCTGATTCCGGTGGCGGCTGCTGTTCGCGAGCTTCCGCGAGCTGCTCGCCGTCGATCCGGGATTCGATCCGCGCGGCGTGCTCACGGCGTCGGTCAGCCTGCCGGCGTCGCGCTACGCCGATCGCCCCGCGCAGGTCGCGTTCACCGACGAGGCGCTGCGGCGGCTGCGCGCGCTGCCCGGCGTGATCGGCGTCGGCGCAACCGACACGATTCCATTCGGCGACAACCACAGCGACAGCGTCATCCTCGCCGAGGGCTACAAGATGAGTCCCGGCGAATCGGTGATCTCGCCGAATCAGGTAGACGTCTCGCCCGGCTACTTCGAGGCGATGCACGCGAAGCTCGTGCGCGGCCGCTTCTTCGACGCGCATGACGTGCAGGGTGCGCCGCCGGCCGTGATGGTCGACGAAAAGCTGGCGCGACGGTTCTGGCCGAACCAGGATCCGATCGGCCGGCGCATGTTTCTGCCGACGGACATCAACAACCTGCTCGCCGTCAACGAGCGCACCGTGTTCCTCACGGTCGTCGGCGTCGTGCGCGATCTGAAGCTCGCCGATCTCGTCGCAGGCAACGGCGCCGTCGGCTCGTACTTCTTCCCGCTCGCGCAGGATTCGTCGCGGCTCCTCACCTTCGCCGTCCGCTCCGCCACCGATCCTGCGGCGCAGGCCGGCGCGCTGCGCGAAGCGATCGCCGCGCTCGATCGCGAGCTGCCGGTGTACGACATCCAGACGATGGAGGAGCGGACGGACAAGTCGCTGGTGACGCGGCGGTCGCCGATGGTGTTGTCGCTGGCGTTCGGCGCGGTGGCGCTGTTCCTCTCGGCGATCGGCATCTACGGCGTGCTCGCGTACCTCGTGACGCAGCGGACGAAGGAAATCGGGATCCGGATCGCGCTCGGGAGCAGCGCGCGCGGCGTGTTCGAGCTCGTGCTGCGCGAGGGGCTGCTGCTCATCGTCGCCGGCTTCGTGCTGGGCGCGGCCGGCGCGTTCGCGCTGCGGCGCAGCCTCCAGAGCCAGCTGTTCGGCGTCAGCGCGGGCGATCCAGCCGTCCTCGCCGCGGTCAGCGTACTGCTGGCGGCGGTCGCGATCGTCGCATGCGCGCTGCCGGCGCGGCGGGCGACGCGGATCGATCCGATCGTCGCGCTCGCGGAGTAGCGCGGCCGCTATAATTTCGCGCGATGACGCACGTGGGACCGGAGGTGGCGACCGTTCTCGCGCGCGTGCGCCGGCGCCTCATCCCGTTCCTGTTCCTCCTCTACATCGTCGCCTATCTCGATCGCATCAACGTCGGCTTCGCCGCGCTGCAGATGAACGCCGCGCTCGGCTTCTCGGTGACGACCTACGGCTTCGGCGCGGGCATCTTCTTTCTCAGCTACACGCTCTTCGAGATCCCGAGCAACGTGATCCTCGCACGCGTCGGCGCGCGGCTGTGGATCGCGCGGATCATGGTGACCTGGGGCCTCGTCTCGTCGGCGATGATGCTGGTGCGCAGCCCGACGGCGTTCTATACGCTCCGCTTCGCGCTCGGCGCCGCGGAGGCGGGCTTCTTTCCCGGCATGATCTACTACCTCACGCAGTGGTTCCCGGCGCGCGAGCGCGCGCGCACGATCGCGGCGTTCATGACGGCGACGCTGACGGCGGGGATCATCGGCGGTCCCATCTCGGGCGCGCTGCTCTCGCTGAACGGCGCCGGCGGCCTGGCGGGCTGGCAGTGGCTGTTCCTCGTCGAGGGTGCGCCGGCGATCGTGCTCGGCGTGATCGTGCTGCGCGTGCTCGACGATGCGCCGGAGCAGGCGGCGTGGTTGAGCGACGGCGAGCGCGAGGCGCTCGTCGAGACGCTTCGCGCCGACGCGCGGCGGCAGCGGATGGAGACGACGGGCCGCGCGCTGCGCAACGGCCGCACGTGGCTCCTCGCCGTGATTCACCTGATCATCCCGGTCACGCTGTACGGCATCGGCTTCTGGATGCCGCAGATGCTGAAGACGGCATCGGGCGCGAGCGATTTCATCGTCGGCGTCCTGAGCGCGATTCCGTACGCGGCCGGCGCGGTCGCCATGGTCGTCGTCGGGCGGCATTCCGATCGCACGGGCGAGCGGCGCTGGCACGTCGCGGTGTCGGCGACGGTGTGCGCCGGCGCGCTCGCGCTGAGCGTCCTGTCGCCGGGCGCCGCGTGGACGGTCGCGACGCTGTCGATCGCGATGATGGGCCTCGCGTCGATGTTCGGTCCGTTCTGGGCGCTCGTGACGTCGCAGCTGGCCGGCGTCGGCGCGGCGGCGTCGATTGCGCTCGTGAACGCGGTGGGCAACACCGGCGGGTTCGTCGGACCGTATCTGCTCGGCGCGATCAACGATCGGACGCACAGCTTCGCCGCCGGTCTGCTCGCGATCGCCGCCATGCTCGTCGTCGGCGCCGCCGTCGTCGTCGCCGCCGTCCGCGACTGAGATCCAGGATCAGATCCAGGATCGGATCCAGGATCAGATCCTGGATCTCATCCTGGATCGGGACGCCGAGGGCGAGTGGCAGCCTTTGGTCGCGGAAAACAGACCGCTGGTCGCGAAAATCGACGACGAACCTGGTCGCGGTGACAAGATTTGGTCAACCGAAATGCTGGAGATCAGGAACCTGCGGAAGTCGTTCGGATCGCTTGTCGCCGTCACCGACGTGTCGTTCTCCGTCCGCGCGGGCCAGATCGTCGGCCTGCTCGGCCCGAACGGCGCCGGCAAGACGACGACGGTCTCGATGGTCGCCGGGCTGCTGACGCCGGATCGCGGCGACGTCCTGATTGCGGGCCACCGCCTCGCCGGCGACGCCGACCCTGCCAAGCGCCGCATCGGCCTCGTCCCGCAGGATCTCGCGCTCTACGACGAGCTGTCGGCGCGCGACAACCTGCGCTTCTTCGGCGCGCTGTATTCGCTCCGCCGACGCGCGCTCGACGACGCGATCCGCGGCGCGCTGGCGCTGGTCGGCCTCGAGGAGCGCGCGCGCGACGCCGTGAAGACCTTCAGCGGCGGCATGAAGCGCCGGCTGAATCTCGCCGCCGGCCTGCTCCACGACCCCGACATCCTGCTGCTCGACGAGCCGACCGTCGGCGTCGATCCGCAGAGCCGCAACGCGATCTTCGACAACCTCGAGACGCTCAAGGCG
>QHWK01000128.1 GCA_003223775.1 Acidobacteriota bacterium | reverse complement strand
CACAGAATAGGCTGTCGACGCTGTGTCTCCGACCCACCCGACCCACCCGGCCCGCCTGACCTACCCGGCCTTCTGAGATGCAGATCGGCGCTCTCGGCGACATCCACGGCGCGTTCACCACCGTTCAGACGATCATGAAGCGGCACGAAGAGGTGCCGCTGTGGGTGTGCGTCGGCGACGTCGCGAGCAACGACGGCGAGTACTTCACGCCGGAGCGCCCGCTGTACTTCATCAAGGGCAACAACGAGGACTTCGACGTGATCGCCGCGGCGGCCAAGGGACATCCGCCCGCGCCGATGCTGCACTACCTGGCCAACGGCGGGCCGCATCCGGTGGGGCCGTGGCGCGTGGCGGCGCTCGGCGGCACGTTCGCGCCGAGCTGGTACAACACGCCGGCGGCGTCGCTCCCGCCGTCGAAGGGGCGCAAGACGTCGGCCGGCTCGCTCAAACTGGGCAAGAGCCGCGACGACAAGCGGCGGCACTTCGTGCGCGACGAGGTCCTCGCATGCAAGGCGCTGTCGCGCATCGATCTGTTTCTGACGCACGAGGCGCCGCGGCCGTTCTACCCGGCCGGCCGACGGATCGACGCCGGAAAAACGGTGCTGAACGACGTGCTCGCGGCGATGAAGCCCCGGCTGCACCTGTTCGGCCATCATCACGAGTTCACCGACTCGGTCCGGCAGGGCGTCCGCTCGATCGGGCTCGACGTGGTCACAAAATCCTACTTGCTCATCGACGCGGAAACGTTCAAGACTGAGCGGCTCGATACATGAAACCGTTCCTCGACGCGATTGACGACGGCGTGCTCGTGTGCGACGGCGCGATGGGCACGATGCTGTACGCCAAAGGCGTCTTCATCAACAAGAGCTTCGACGCGCTCAACGTCACGCAGCCGGATCTGGTCGCCGAAGTCCACCAGGAGTACGTCCGCGCCGGCGCCGACATCGTCGAGACGAACACGTTCGGCGCGAACCGGATCAAGCTCGGGTCGTTCGGCCTGGCCGACAGGCTGTATGCGATCAACGAGCAGGGCGCGAAGATCGCGCGGCACGCGGCCGACGATCGCGCGTACGTGGCGGGCGCGATCGGCCCGCTCGGCATCCGCATCGAGCCGTGGGGAAAGACGGGCGTCGACGAAGCGCGCGAGTACTTCCGCGAGCAGGCGCAGGCGCTCGCCGACGGCGGCGTCGACCTCTTCATCCTCGAGACGTTCCGCGATCTGAACGAGATCGGCGCGGCGATCGACGCCGTGCGCAGCGTGTCGGACCTGCCGATCGTCGCGCAGATGTCGACCGAGGAAGACGGCAACACGCTCGACGGCACGCCGCCCGAGAAGTTCGCGCCGGAGCTCGAGAAGCGCGGCGCCACGATCATCGGCGTCAACTGCGCCGTCGGCCCGGCGCCGATGCTCGACACGATCGAGCGCATGGCGGCGGTGACGACGCGCAAGCTGTCGGCGCAGCCCAACGCCGGCCAGCCGCGCGACGTCGAGGGGCGCAACATCTACCTGTGCTCGCCGGACTACATGGCGTCGTACGCGCGGCGCTTCATCATGCACAACGTCCGCCTCGTCGGCGGCTGCTGCGGCACGACGCCGGAGCACATCCGACAGATCAAGACCGCCGTCCGCGCGATGGCGCCGGCCGTCGTCCGCGCGACGGACGCCGCGGCGGCGCGTCCGTCGATCGCGGCGGCGATCCCGCGCGGGATCGACAGCCCGCCGGTGGCGCGCGAGCACAAGTCGCGGCTGGCCAATGCGCTCGCGCGCGGCACGTTCGTCGCCGCCGTCGAGCTGCTGCCGCCGCGCGGCTACCAGACCGATCAGGCGGTGGAGCACGCGCGGCGCCTCAAGATCGGCGGCGTCGACGTGATCAACATCCCCGACGGGCAGCGCGCCGGCGCGCGCATCTCCGCGCTGTCGCTCGCCGTGCTCATCGAGCAGCAGGCGGGGATCGAAACGGTGCTCCACTACGCCTGCCGCGATCGGAATCTGCTCGGCATCCAGTCGGATCTGCTCGGCGCGCACGCGATGGGCGTCCGCAACCTCATGCTCGTCACCGGCGATCCCGGGCGCGTCGGCGATTACCCGGACGCGACGGCGGTGTTCGACGTCGACGCGATCGGCCTGACCAACGTCGTCGCGCGGCTCAACCGCGGGTGCGACGTCGGCGGCCAGTCGATCGGCGCGCCGACCGCGTTCCACATCGGCGTCTCGGTGAATCCGGCAGCGTCGAACCTCGACCAGGAGCTCCGGCGGTTCGAGTACAAAGTCGAGGCAGGCGCCGAGTTCATCGTCACGCGGCCGATCTTCGACGTGCCGGGCTTCGAGTCGTTCCACAGGCGGATCGAGGGTGCTCGGCTACCGATCATGGCGGGGATCTTCCCATTCGAGAGCGCGCGCAACGCCGAGTTCATGGCGAACGAGGTGCCGGGGGTCCGCGTGCCCGATGCGCTGCTCGATCGGATGCGCCGCGCCGACGGGGAAGCGGCGACGCAGGAGGGGATCGCGATTGCGCGCGAGATCGCCACGGCGCTGCGCGGTGCCGTGCAGGGCGTCCAGATCGCGACGCAGTCGGGCGATATCGAGGCCGCGCTGGCAGTCCTCGATGGACTTCGCTGATACAGCAGATGTATAGTCGCTCGGGCTGCCCGGGTACACAGATTGAACGTTTTCAAGCGTTTAGGGCGGATCCGCGCCGCTGCTGAGGCAAACTGATGGCCTTATTCGAGCCGCATCGTTCACGCGAGACCGAGGAAATCGTGGGATCCGACGCCGCGACGCGCGCGCTGTCGGTCGCCGCCGTCGAGAACGATTTCGTCGCCCGCGTCTACGAGAACATCGCGTGGGGGTACGACCTCGTCTTCGGGCCGATCCTCCATCTGGGGCGGCTCGACGCGATCCGGCAGATGGGCATCAAGCCGGGCGACCGCGTGCTCGAAGTCGGCGTCGGCACGGGGCTCAACGCCGATCTCTACCCGTCGTACTGCGCGGTGACCGGCATCGATCTGTCCAGCTCGATGCTCGAGAAGGCGCGCGAGCGCGTCGCGCGAAAAGGCGTGCGCAACGTGCGGCTGCTGCAGATGGACGCCGCGAACCTGAAGTTCGCGGACGACAGCTTCGACATCGTCTACGCGCCGTACGTGATCAGCGTCGTGCCCGATCCGGTCGCCGTGACCCGCGAGATGCGGCGCGTCTGCCGCCCCGGCGGCCGCATCGTGATCGTGAATCACTTCCTCAGCGACAACCAGGCGGTGGCGTGGATCGAGCGGATGATTTCCCCGCTCACCGTACACGTCGGCTTCAAGTCGGATCTCGATCTGCCGGCGTTCCTCGCGCAGGCGGAGCTGGAGCCGCAGTCGATTCGGAAGGTCAATATCCCGCGGATCTGGTCGCTCGTGACGTGCGTGAAGGACTGATCCCCTCTACCGTCCGACCAGGTGAGCCACGCTCTTCTCGTTCTCCAGGCAGATGTAATCCAGCAGCTCCGTGTCGACGACGATTGAAGAATGGAGCATCACGGTCCAGGGCGCCGTGTACGCTTTCGCATCGTCGATCGTGAGCTCGATATCGAGCTTGCCGTAACTCGGCCGCCGGATTTTTTCCGTCATCTTCGCCGCATCGGTCATCGGGCTGCCGCTCCGCTCGAGCCACATGCCGTCCTTGAAGCCGGCGGTCTGCACGACCAGCGTGTCGCCGTCCCACTTTCCCACTGAGTAGCCGTTGAAGGTGGGCTGCTCGATCTCGGGCAGCGGACGTCCGTCGGTGAAGATCTGCCGGTACATCGCGTTCGATTCGCTGAGAATGACGAGGAGGCCCGGCGCCTGCACGATCTTCCGCAGGAGCGGCGACGTGTGCCAGCGCGGCGCGCCCCTCGGGAGGCAGTGCGACGAGGGATCGTCCTTCCCGTTCTCGAGCATGCGCGTCTTGCGCGCATCCGCGGCCCACGGCTGATACGGCAGGCCGCCCTTCAGGCTCCAGCCGATGTTGACGAACTCCTGGCCGACTTCCATGTCGGCACATCCGCCTGGCGGGCACGGGCGGTTGTGCTCGATGTCCCAGATGCCTGAGAGATCGGGCTTGCCGTCGGCGGCGCGCGGCGCCGGCGCCGCGCGATTCGGCTTGCCGTCCTTCGTGCGGGGAACGCCCGCGGTCGGGTACTTGAGCCACTGCGCGGACACGGTGATCGATCCTGCGCACAGCAACGCGGCGACGCCGGTGACGAACTTCATTGTCACCTCCAGAAGCGCGGACAGTGTAATACGTAACGGGGGTTGGGGATTAGGGATTGGGGATTGGGGATTGGGGATTGGGGATTGGGGATTGGGGGGACTGGTGAAAGAATCCCCAATCCCCTACGCGGCGCCGAAGGGCGCCTCGATCGACGGGCTCTGCGGCGTAAAGAGCTCGGCGCCGTTGGCCGTGATGTGCATGTCGTCCTCGAGACGGACGCCGAACTCGCCGCGGATGTAGACGCCGGGCTCGTCGCTGAAGACCATGCCCGGCTGCGCGGGCACCGCCTTCTCCCAGCCGAACATGTTGTTCTTCACCAGGTACGGCCACTCGTGGCCGTCCATGCCCATGCCGTGGCCGACGCGGTGCGAGAAGTACTTGAAGCCGGGGCCGTAGCCGGCGTCGACGATCACCTTCCGCGCGGCGGCGTCCACCGACTCCAGCGCCACGCCCGGGCGCGCCGCCTTGAGCGCCGCCGTCTGCGCCTGGTGGACGATGTCGAACACCTTCTTCATCTTGTCCGTCGCCCTGCCGAGGACGAACGTCCGCGTGATGTCCGACTGGTAGCCTTCGACCGTGCAGCCGTCGTCGATCATGATGATCGTGCCCTCGCGGATCGTCTGCGGCGTAATCGAGCCGTGCGGCAGCGCGGTGTACTCGCCGACCTGGACGCTCGCGAACCCGGGGAACCCGAGCCGGCCGTAGGCGGCGTTGATCAAACGGCTCGCGTCGTTCTGCGTCATGCCCGGCTGCAGCGCCTTGTAGACGGCCTCGTAGCACGTCAGCGTCGCCTCGCACGCGAGGCGGATCAGGTCGAGCTCGTGCGCGTCCTTGATCATCCGGCAACCGGCGGTCACGGGCGTCGCGCTGGTGACGCGCGCGCCCGGCGCCGCGGCGGCGATGCTGTCGGCGAAGACGAACTTCGACGTCTCCTCGACGCCGACGCGCCCCGTCGCGAGGCCGCGATCCTTCAGCCCCTGCGCGACGCGGTCGAACGGGCTCTCGTCCTCCTGCCACGTCGCGACGTCGGTGTGCAGGAGCGGTCCGAGCGCGAGCTGCTCGCGCGCCCGATCCTCCTCGAACGCCGGACAGACGACGAACGGGTTGCCCTCCTTCGGGATGACGACGGCGAAGAGCCGCTCGCTGCCGCCCCAGCGGATGCCGGTGAAGTAGAGAAGCGACGTGCCGCCCGTGAGCACGATCGCGTCGATCTTCTGCGCCGCCATGATCGCCTTCGCGCGCTCGATGCGCGCGCGCCGCTCCTCGGCCGTGATCGGCTTCGCGCGGCCGCGCATCGACGTCAGCGACGCGATGCTGGCCGGAACGGCGGCCGGCGCGCCCTCGCTGCCGCGTCCCCGCTGCGCGAAGAGGCGGACCCAGGGAAGACCCGCACCCGCGGCGGTCAGCCCAAGAAACGAACGTCTCGAAACCATCGGTAGTCTCCTCGTCACCAACCGGCCGTGCAACGAATTCCAAATTCCAAATTCTTTAATTCTTAATTCGGCGACGCGGCGTCAGAAACGGAGCCGCAACCCGCCACCGATGTGCGCGCCGCCGGCCGTCACCGTCGCCGTGTCGGTGAGCGCGATCCGCGCGCGCGTGAAGCGGACGTCGGCGCCGATGCCCACGTGCGGCCGGAGCATGTACGCCACGTCGCCGCCGACGTTGAAGCCGGCCTTGCCGCGCGCCTGCCGCGCCGACGTCGTGCCGGCGAGGCTCGCCGTGTCGTACGGGTAGCTTTCCGCGAGCGTCACGTTCGTCACGAGATCCTGGTTGACCGTGAACCACGTCGGCCCGCCGAAGAGCGCCGCCTGCCAGTGCGGACGAACCGGCAGCATCACCAGCGCTTCGACGTTGACGGCGGTTTCCGACCGCGTGAGCCCCGACGCGTCGCCCGTCACCGCGCGCGGCCGGTTGAAGTAGAACGGGTGCGGCATCTGCGCGCTCACGGAGCCGCCGCCGGATTTCGTCAGGAAGCCGACGTCGACGCCAATCGCGAGGTTGCGCCAGACGCGCACGCCAGCGGCGGCATCCACACCGGGCACGGCGGCGATGCCGTAGCGCGTGTCCACCTGCGCGGCTTCGCCGAACGCGGTCGGCCGGACGAGATCGGTGAAGCTCGTCGACGGTTGGTAGAAGCCGTTGATGGCCGCGTAGCCCCTGTCGGTCCACGCGCTCGACTGCGCGCCGGCCGGCGCGGCGTGCAAGACGGCGAGCGTGACGATCGCGGCTGCGGTTCTCACGTGCGTCCTCCTCGTCATCGCGGCGCGAGCACGGTGCGTGGCGTGCTGAACGTGACGCTTCGGCCCGCTTCGTCGGTCGCCGTGATCGTCACCAGCGCTGCGCCGCTCGTGTCTCCGTTGAGATCGGTGCAGATGGCCGTGCACGCATCGCTCTGCGCGAGCAGGCGGCTGCTGCCCGGGCCGCACTGCCCGAAGAACTGCGCGAAGGTCGGCGCGTCGAGCACCAGGTGATCCTGCAGCGCGCCCGCGCGATCGAACAGATCGAAGGTCCACTGCGTAACCTGCAGCGAGCTCGCGCCGGCCGACACGGTGATGCCGAGCACCCAGTGCGGGTTCAGCACGCCGCCGGCGCACGACGCCGTCGACGGCGGCGCCGGATTCGGCAGCAGCGCGGCGCTCGGCGCCGTGCGCGGCTGGACGCCGACCGCGTCCCACGCCTGCGTGATCGCGCGCTCGGCGGGGCTTCCCGCGCCGTACAGATCGCTCGCCGATTGAATCGTCGCCTGCCGCGTGAGCGCGAACGTCGAGTTCGACGGCAGGAGCGACGTCAGTGCGCGAAAGAACGCCTTCTCGATCTGATCGCGGTTCGCCGCGCCGACGCCGGCCACCGAGAGGCCCGACGTCCGGTTCGTGCCGCCCTCGATCGCGAGATAGAACGCGTGCGTAACGATCACGCCGTTGAAGTGCGGATCGCCGCCGATGTTCCGCTGCGCGTAGAAATCGGGGTCGCGCGTCGACGCGGGATTCGACATCGACCGCGCGAGGAGGCCCGACGGCACGGTGAGATCGCGCCCGAGGAGATAGCTCGCCGTCACCGGCGCCGTGCCCGCGGGCAGCTGGAAGAAGCCCGCCGAGGCGCCGAAGATATCCGAGAACGCCTCGTTCAGCGCGCCCGCCTCGCTGTACGGGAATCCGTTGAGCCGCGCGCTCGTTGCCGTGACGCCGTGCGTCAACTCGTGCGCGACGACGTCGAACGACGCCGAGAACGGCTTCACCTCGACGCCCGGGAAGAAGTTGCGCGGCGCGCCCTCGCCGAACGTCACGGCGCCGCGGCCGTCGGGGCCGCACGTCCCGCAGAAGAACGCGTTGACGTAGTAGAGGCCGACGACATCCGGCGGCGCCGACGCGATGTCCTCGAGCCGCACCGGATGCGTGAGGATCGCCATCCGCAGGTTGTTGCCGTCGAGCCCGCGGCGGCCGAAGCGCTTGAAGAGGTAGTCGTAGTACCACCCGGCGTAGACGTGCGCGTCGACAACGGTCGGATCGTTCCACACGTTGTCCGTGTCGGCGCCGATGTCGCTCATAGTCACGCCGCTGACGCGATTGAGAATCGCGGTCGTGCGCGCGAGGCTCCCTTTCATGTCGTAGGTCGTGATGGCCGCCGGACGCATCGGATCGTCGGCGAGGAACGTGCCCGACGCCGCGCGCGCGCTCACTTTCTTGTCGTCGCCGTAGGTGCCCTTGCCGGTGCCGATTTCGCGCTGAAAGTCGCTGTACTGCTGCAGCAGCCGCCCGCTGTTCGCGTCGACGTAGACGGTGAGGATCTCGAGCCCGGCGATCGCTTGCCCGCCGTAGGCGAGGTGATAGCCGTCGGGCAGCGGCAGGACGACGAGTTCCGGCGCGTCGCCGCCGAACCAGCGGCCGCTCACCGCCGACGCGATCGCCTCGCGCCCGCGCTCGGCGGGGAGCGCCGGGTCGACGTCGATGTCGAGCCCGCTGTGGATCATGCCGAACACCGACACCGTGCCGTCGCTGCCGCTCTGCCGCGCCACGTCGCCGCCGACGATGCGCACGCCGCGATGGAACTGGTCGAAGCGTTCGTGGCGCCGCCCGCCGACGAGCGGATCGGACTGGCTGGCGCGGATCCGGAGCGCGCGGCTGCGCGCCAGGCCCTCGACGAGATCGTCGGCCGCGCGCAGCGCCGAGACGTCGGCGCGGGTCGCCGCGAGCGCCGTCGGACGTCCCTGCGCCGACGAAGCCGCCGGCACGAGCGCAGCGCACGCCGCGATCGCCATGCAGCGGAACGAACGAAGCGTGTCGGACACCGGCCGCCTCCCGCGAAGAGCCCGAAAGATCGCGATGTTACCGGCTGTCTCGATCAAACGCCAGCACGTGATCGGCCGCGGCATCGGCGCCGTCGAGACGCACGCGCTCGCGCGGCGCCGGCTGCGCGAGCAGCGCCTCCACGGCGTCGGCCCACCGGCCGGCGAAGAGATCGTCCTGCGAGAGGAACCGGCAGCGCAGCAGGCGAGGCATCTCCTCGACGAACAGATCGTATTCAGCGAAGCGGCCCCGCGACGTGTAGAGGAGCGCCGTCCCGTTGGCGACGCACTCGGAGACGATGCCGTAGCCGGGCTTGCTGACGACGACGTCGGCGGCGGCCGCGCGGCGCGTCTCCGCGCGATCGCGCGTCGAGACGCGCGCGATGAGCGGGATGTCAATCGTCACCGCCGCCATCGGCGCGAAGCCGTCGTGCAGCGGCAGACGCAGCGCGCGCGTAGGCGCGTGCACTCAGCGGAATCACCTGCGGCGCCGCGCGCGCGAAGGAGTCGTATGCCGCGTAGATCCAGTCCCACGTGAAGTTGCCGAGCGCGATCGACGGAATCCCGGCGCGGCCGGCCGCCTCGAACGCGAGCGGCGGGATGTCGCCGACCACCAGATCGACGCGTGTCTCCTGCAGCGCGGCGGCCTCGCGGTCCGCGCGCTCGTCGAACATCGCGTAGAACCGCGCCGCGTCGCGCACCGCATGGCCGAAGCCGTGGCCGGAGGTGTAAAAGAACACCGTCGCCGTCATTGCGGAGTGCGGAGTGCGGATTGCGGATTCATTGTGGATTGCGGATTGCGGATTGCGGATTTACTGTGGATTGAAAGCTTCAACAATCCGCAATCGCCTTCAATAGGCAGTCCGCAATCCGCATTACGTGGGCAGCGCGGCCGCGAGCACCTGTTCGAGCGTTTCGACCGGCACGAACCGCAGACTCTTCTTCACCTCGGGCGAGAGCTCGGCGAGATCGGGCTCGTTGCGCGCCGGCAGGACGAGCGTCTTGATGCCGTGGCGCCGCGCCGCGAGCGCTTTCTCGCGGATGCCGCCCACCGGCAGCACGAGGCCGCTCAAGGTGATCTCGCCCGTCATCGCCACGTCCTCGCGCACGGTCTGATTCTTCAGCGCGGACACGATCGCCGTCGCCATCGTCACGCCGGCCGACGGGCCGTCTTTCGGAATCGCGCCCGCCGGCACGTGGATGTGGAGATCGTGCGAGTTCAGAAAATCTCCGGACACGCCGAGCGTCTTCGTCGCGGCGCGGATGTGGCTGACCGCGGCGCGCGCCGACTCCTGCATCACGTTGCCGAGCTGCCCCGTGAGGATGATGTTGCCGTGCCCGTCGGGAAGCAGGCTCGCTTCGACGAACAGTACGTCGCCGCCCGATTCGGTCCACGCGAGGCCGGTCGCGACGCCCGGCCGCGACACGCGGAAGCTCACCTCGTCGTGAACCTTCGGCGGCCCGAGGTACTCGGTGAGGTTCGCCGCCGTCACCGTTGGCGGGCCGTTGCCCCCCGCGCCCACCGGCACCGGGATGGCGCCGGCGACGCGCGCCGCGACCTTGCGCGCCACGGCGCCGATCTGCCGCTCGAGGCCGCGCACGCCCGCCTCGCGCGTGTACTTCGCGATCATCCGGCCGACGGCGCCATCCTCGATCGTCACCATGCCGGCTGTGAGCCCGTTCTCCTCGAGCTGCCGCGGAATCAGATAGCGCCGCGCGATGTGCAGCTTCTCGTCCTCGGTGTAGCCGGCGAGCGAGATGATCTCCATCCGATCGAGCAGCGCCGGATGGATCGTCCCGAGCTGGTTCGCGGTGGCGATGAACAGCACGCGCGAGAGATCGACGTTGATCTCGAGATAGTGATCGCGGAACGAATGGTTCTGCGCCGGGTCGAGCACTTCGAGCAGCGCCGCGGCGGGATCGCCCTGGAAGCCGCCGCTCGTGATCTTGTCGATCTCGTCGAGCATGAACACGGGGTTGATCGCGCCGGCCTGCTTCAGCGCCTGCACGATGCGTCCCGGAATCGCGCCGATGTAGGTGCGGCGGTGCCCGCGGATCTCCGCTTCGTCGCGCACGCCGCCGAGCGAGATGCGCACGAACTTGCGGTTCATCGCGCGCGCGATCGACTGGCCGAGCGACGTCTTGCCGACGCCGGGCGGACCGACGAAGCAGAGAATCGGCCCTTTGATCCGCGGCGGCGCGCCGCTCTGCGGCTCGCGCGCGGCCTCCTGCTGCGCCTTCAGATCGGATCGAGGCGATCCTCGGTGGTCGTCGCCCACGGGACGTCGAGGACCCAGTCGAAATAGGTGCGGATCATCTGGTACTCGGGCGACGCGGGCGTCATCCGCTCCAGCCGCTCCACCTCGCGCTCGGCGACCTTGGCGACGCTCTCCGGCAGCTTCGCGTCCGCGAGCCGCTTGCGCAGTTCCTGCACTTCCGTTTTCTCGCCTTCGCCGAGCTCCTCCTGAATCGCCTTCAGCTGCTGGCGGAGGTAGTACTGCCGCTGCGCGTCGGTCATCTCCTGCTGCGCGGCCGACTCGATCTTGTTCTTCATCTCGAGCAGCTCGATTTCGCGGCCGAGCGCCTTCGAGACCGTCTGCAGCTTCGCCGTCAGCTGATCCTGCTCGAGGATCTGCTGCTTCTCGTCGGCCTTCATGTCGAGCAGGCTCGCGAGGACGTAGGCGAGCCGCAGCGGATCGTCGATGCCCGAGACCAGCCCGCGCAGCTCCTGCGAGAGCCCGGTGGCCAGCGAGAGCCCGCGATCGACGAGCTCGTGGATGCGCCGCACGTACGCGTCGATCTCGATCGATCGCTCTGCGGCGTCGGCGGCGGAGGAGACCGTCGCGCGCAGCGCGAGGCCGCTGCGCGTGATGGCGTCCACGCGCCCGCGCATCAGCCCCTCGACGATCACGTGGATGCCGTCGTTCGGCACCTTCGCCATCTGGCGGATCGCGGCAATCGTGCCGATCGTCTTCAGATCGCCCGGCTCGGGCTCATCCTTGTCGGTGGCCTGGAGCGTGAGGAAGAGCAGCCGATCGCCGCCGAGCGCGCGGTTCACCGATTCGATCGACGCCGGGCGGTTCACGGCGAGCGGCTGCAGCGTGAGCGGGAAGACCACGGTCTGCCGGAGCGCGACCACCGGCAGCTCGCTGGGGTACGTGCGGGCGTCGTTCGCCATCTGCCAATTCTACCGTCGCCTCCGATTCCTGCCGGGCGCGCGACCGCGCTATGATCGCCGGATGGGGCTGGACGAACGCGACTTCTTCAACAACAGGAACGAGACGCGCGCCGACAAGCTCACCTGCCCGCGCTGCAAGCGCACCAACGAGTACCAGATGCGCTGGGTCGTCCGCACGCGCAAGGATCGGCTGCCGCAGGGCGCCGACGAGCGCGACCGCGCGCTCTACGCCAAGCTGCGCGACTACATGATTCGCGTCGACGATGCGGTGACGTGCAAGACGTGCGGGAAGAAGTTCGACATCCCGTCGCAGCACTCGATGGTCTTCATCGACAAGGACGCCGGCGCGGCGGGGCCGGCGCCCGGCGGCCTCGACGAGGACTCACGCTTCAATAGATGAACGGCACGATGCGCCAGCGCACGGCGCGCCGATAGCGCTCGTACTCGGCGGGGAAGTCGCGCGCGAGCGATCGCTCCTCGAACGGCACCGCGAGCGCGAGGTACGCCGTCGACAGCACCGCGAACGCCAGCCGATCGCCCGTCATGTGCGGCGTCCCGAAGACGGCGAGCGCCCACCCGAGATACAACGGGTGCCGCACCAGTTGGTACGGCCCTGAGGTGACGAGCGGTCCGCCGCCGCGCGGTTCGTGGATGCCGGCGAGCTCCAGCGGATCGATGCCGGCCGCGGCGCGCGCGATCAGCCCGACGCCTCCGAGCTGGATCGCGCCAAGCGCGATCGCCGCCGCGCCGCTCGCGCGATAGAGCTCGCCGCCGATCGGCCGCCACAGCGCGCAGACGGCGATGAGCAGCAGGCTCGCGGCATACACATACATCGATCGGATGAGCTGCGGCGTAAGCCGCGCGAACCATCGCTTCGCGAAGTCCCGCGCGAACAGGCTGTGGTGCAGCGCGAACGCGGAGAAGAGCGCCGCGTCGAGGACCAGCGCGGCGCCGCCGCCGGACTGTTCGCTCCGTCCGAGAACGAACAGATACCACCACGCGCACGACGCCAGCGCGATGCAGAAGACGCCGCCGCCGATCCACAGCCACGCACGCCGCGCCATGTCGGCGCTACTATAACGGCATGCGTCATTCGGGCGGTCCGCGGATTGTCGTCACCGGCATCGGCGTCGTCTCGCCGTACGGCG
>QHWK01000837.1 GCA_003223775.1 Acidobacteriota bacterium | reverse complement strand
TTACGCCGCGCCTGAGGCGCACTTGCAGCGATCGGCCGTCCGCCGAAAGCTTCGACGATTCAGCCAGCAAGGGCTGAAGACGCCCTTCTTCGTTTGGTCGCAGGAAACTTTCGACAGAGTACAGCTGGCTCAGCTGACGGATCCCACGGACCGACGAATCGGTGGAAGACAGCTGTGCGACACCAATGCGCATCGGTGCCGCGGTCGGCGACTCGGTATAAGTCGCCTGGCCTCGACACCCGCACGTGGCAGTCAGCGTCGCGCCTGCGACGGCCAGACCCAGACGCCGGCAGCAGACGGATCGTCTGCGCGCGGACTCGTACACGGGTTCTACTGCTTCTTGTTCATCGGCGGATCGTCGACATAGACGACACAGAAGCCAGACGGTCTCGCATTGGCGGCCTTCTTCACAACTTTGATCTTCATTCTAGTCTCCTGTTAAGCAGCGCTGGCGACACTATGTGCCAGCGAAACGAGCGCCGAGTCGAAGCTGGGCTTGTGACATGTCGGCACGTTCATGTCGCCAAGCTGGCCGTGCGACGCCGCCACGCACCCCCCGGCACACACCGGGATGTACGCGCAGTCGCCGCATTCCTTCCACGGAGAGAGGCGGAGGAATCGTTCGCGCGCCGACTCGCGCCACGACTCCTGCCGGTCGTCGATGTGGCCCGTCGAGAGCGCGAGCTGGCCCGTGAACCCCGGGCACGCGTAGAGCGAGCCGTCGGGGCCGATTGTGTGCGCGTGCGCCTTGTGCACGTGGCACGGACCGTTGTGCACGCCGTCGTGCGTCGGGAAGCCGACGCGCCGCGTCTCCTCACGCAGGAACGCGAGCTTGTCGTCGAGCACGTTGCACGAATCGCACGCCGTGCCGGCGCCCGACCCGACCGACGTCATGCACGTGCCCTTGAAGTTATCTTTCGCCGCGATCGGCGTCAGCGGGATGATGCCCTTCGCCGACACCGGCTCGGTGCGCACGATTGGCTTGAAGAACACCTTCGACAGCTTGTCGGCGAAATCCTGCTGCTTGAGGTACTCGAGCAGCGCCGGATAGCTGTCCACCGAGCTCTCGTCGAAGTTGCCGCCGATCGCGATCCGCACCTTGCCCGCGACGGCGCGCACGTTCTCGATGATCCGGTCGAACGTGCCCTGGCCGCCGCGCAGCGGCCGCATCCGGTTGTGCGTGTCGCGATCGCCGTCGAGCGTGATCTTGATCCCGTTCAACCCGAACGGGAGCAGCCGATCGACGACGTCGGACGTGAGCAGCAGGCCGTTGGTGATGACGTTGATGTAAATGTCCACGCCGCTCGCGCGCGCCGCGCACGCGCAGCGCTCGGCGAGGTCGTACATCACCGGCAGGTTCAGCAGCGGCTCGCGTCATCTTCGCGGCGAACTTGTTGTAGTCGCCGTGGTCGCCCTGGAAGCAGTAGTCGCACGCGAAGTTGCACTGGAGCGTCGTCAGCACCGTGACGTTCAGCTCGGAGGTGTCCGACTTCACCGCCGTCAGGTACTCGTCGAGGTTGCGCCGATCCGCCTCGCGGCTCTCCACGACGAAGCCGTTCTCGGTAAGCAGCCCGAGCGCCTCGCGCGCCTCCGCATCCAGCTCGTCCGCGGTAACCTTGCGCGAGCTCATCCGATCGAGCAGCTCTGCGACGTCGGTCGATACGACGAGCTGCGCATCGGTGATGGTGTTCATCAGGAACACTTCATCCCGCGCCGTCAACGGCACACGGAGGTTGAACATCGAGGACTGCATTGAGAATTTGCTCCGGACCTGAAGTCTTAAACGCTGCGCGCTCGCCAGCACGTCGTTCGCTGTCTTATGGCTGCAACGCGTATTCCATCAAGCGCAGCCGCAGCGAAGTCGGCGTGTTTCGCTCGGAAATCAGAGGGGATTTTGCGGCGACGCGACCGAAATGCTGCGCAGGCGAGCTCACGGCGCGTGGTCAACCGTTTGGCCGCTCAGGCGTGTGGCCTTTGACGATCGACTCTTTTCCGGAAAGATTTCGGGCTGTTTTAGTAAGGAAGGCAACGGCTTGGCCGAGCCGGCCAAGTTTTTACCTCGGTCATGCGCCCCGAAGTCGCTTCGCGAGCTGCCGCACGTCGAGCTTGTCCATCTTGTATTTCAGCGTGCTCAACGGTATTCCAAGGTACTCTGCGGTCGCGGTGACGTTCCAGCCGCATTTCTCGAGCGCGCGCAGGATGAAGTTGCGCTCGAAGGTGTTCGTCGCGTCCTCGAAGAGGCTGTCGCTCGTCGAGCCCCGCGGCTCGAGCTGCGCGAAATGGAATTCGAGCGGGAGATCCTCTTCGGAGATGTACTCCTTGTCGCTCACGGCGACGAGCCGCTCGATCAGGTTCTCGAGCTCGCGGATGTTCCCCGGCCACCAGTACTTCTTCAGCACCGACATGGTCGAATCGGTGATGCCCTGGATGCGCTTCCGGAAGCGCGCGGTGTAGCGGCGCAGGAAGAACTCCGCGAGCTGCGGCACGTCGTCGGTCCGCTCGCGCAGCGGCGGCAGCTTGATCGGGATCACGTTGATTCGATAGAAGAGATCCTCGCGGAAGCGCCCGTCCTTCACCGCCTTCTCGAGATCGACGTTGGTCGCCGCGATCAGGCGGAACTCGGTCTTGATCGGCTTCGATCCGCCGACGCGCTCGATCTCCCCTTCCTGGATCGCGCGCAGCAGCTTGGCCTGCAGATCGAGCCGCAAGTCCCCGATCTCGTCGAGGAACAGCGTGCCGCCCGAGGCGAGCTCGAACTTGCCCAGCTGCTGGCGGTGCGCGCCGGTGAACGCGCCGCGCTCGTGGCCGAAGAGCGCGCTCTCGGCGAGCTCGCGCGGGATCGCGGCGAGGTTCACGGCGATGAACGGCGCGTCGGGATCGCCGGCCTCTTTGTGAATGAGCCGCGCGAGCAGCTCCTTGCCGGTGCCGCTCTCGCCGAGGATCAGCACCGTCGCCGACAGCTTCGCAATCTTGTGCACCAGATCGACGATGTCGCGCGTCATCTTGCTCGGGCCGACGATGAACTCGCGTTCGGTCTGATCGGCGACCTGCGCGGAGAGCGTGAGGACCTGGCGGTTCAGATCCTGCCGCTCGCTCGCGTTGCGCACGAGCGATCGCAGCTGGTCGTAGTCGAAATCCTTCGTGATGTAGTGATACGCGCCGAGCTTCATCGCCTGCACGGCGGTCTCGATCTCGGTGACGGCCGAGATCATCAGCACCTCGATGAGGCTGTAGTTCTCTTTGACGATGCGCAGCACCTCGAATCCGCTGATGCCCGGCAGCCGGACGTCGAGCAGCAGGAGGTCGACGTCTTCGCGATTGAGGATCGGCAGCGCGGCTTCGCCGGTCGAGACGCGGAGCACGCGATACTCGCGTTTGAGGATCGCAGTGAGCGTATCGCGCATCCCTTCGTCGTCGTCGACGATGAGGACGGTCTTCGGCTTGGGGCTCATGGGCG
>QHWK01000836.1 GCA_003223775.1 Acidobacteriota bacterium | reverse complement strand
AGCGTTCTCTACTCCGGGTCTCACCGAACCCGCGCGCGTCAGCGCCGTCTACGACTCGATTCTGGCCGCCCGGTTCGACGAGGCGGCGCTCCGGCTGAAGGAGACCTGCCCTCCGGCGCCTCAGCCGGTGTGCGCGGCGCTGTCGGCGGCGGCGCTCTGGTGGCGCATCCTGATCGATCCTTCGTCGCGCGCGTACGACGACGCGCTCGAGCGCGCGTCGGCCGACGCCGTCGCGGCGGCGCGCGACTGGACGATGCGCGAGCCGCTGCGCGGCGAAGCGTGGTTCTACCTGGCGGCCGCGCGCGCGCCGCGCGTCAACCGGCTGGTGCTCCGCGGCGAGCGGCTCGCGGCCGCGCGCGAGGGGAAGCAGATCAAGGACGCGCTCGAGCGCGCGCTCGCGATCGATCCATCGCTCGACGACGCGTATTTCGGGATCGGGCTCTACCATTACTACGCGGCCGTCGCGCCGATGTACGCGAAGCTGCTGCGCTGGCTGCTCGCGCTGCCCGGCGGCGATCGCGCGCGCGGCCTCGAGGAAATGACGCGCGCGCGCGACCGCGGCGCGATCCTGCGCGGCGAGGCCGACTTTCAACTGCAGCAGATCGACCTCTGGTACGAAGCGCGGCCGCGCGACGCATCGCCGACGTGTACGACACCTACCTGCACGATCGCGACCGCAGCGCGGCCGCGTGGTCGGCGCTGCGCGATCGCGCGCGCGCGCGCCGCGTGTACGACGCCGCGCGCGTCGAGCAGCGCGCCGACGCGCGCGCGCGCGATGCGCGCCCGCGATTTTTTTGACTTTTTCTGTCGATTGTGCTTGACACTGCTGCGTTCGCGTTTAAAATCTACATCTGGTATGAGGATGGTGAACTCATCGCCATCCCTAGTGAAGCTCGACTGTGAAACCTTCGAGCTCGCCCTTCCGAAACACCGGAAGGTGCCCCGAAGCGAAGAGCGTCGTCGTCCGGTGAGCGTGCCAGGCGGCAGCCACGAGCGGATGTGCACGAGCGCTCTCGCAGAGAATCCCACATGAAGGGGGGGATAACAGACAATGGCGAAGAAAGCCAAGGGCGGGAAGAAGAAGGCCGGCAAGAAACGGTAACGCCGACCTCGCCCGTCAAAAAAAGGGGGCCTTCGTGGCCCCCTTTTCAACGTACGACGCCGTTCATCGTTTCAACGAATTCTTAATTCCAGATTCCAGATTCTCAATTGCGGCGGTGCGCGTCAGCGCGCCGTCATCGCGACGCCGTCCCAGATCCTCACGCTTCGAATCACGTCCGCCTGCTGCAGCTTGTCGACGACGTCCATGCCGGAGACGACGCGGCCGAAGACGGTGTACTTTGCGTCGAGGTGCGGCTGCGGCGAGTGCGTGATGAAGTACTGGCTGCCGCCGGTGTCGCGCCACGGATCGAGCGCCATGCCGACCGTGCCGCGAAGGTACGGCAGCTCGTTCAGCTCGTCGCGAATCGAGTAGCCCGGTCCGCCTTCGCCGTCGCCGCGCGGATCGCCGTCCTGCACGACGAAGTCGGGCACGACGCGGTGCACGCTCAGCCCGTTGAAGTAGCCCCGGCGCGCGAGCGTGACGAAGTTCTCGACCGTGAGCGGCGCGTCGTTCATAGCCAGCTCGATCTGGATCATGCCGCGATCCGTATCGAGGTACGCCTGCGTCGACACGGTGGGCGCGACCAGACGCGGCGCGGCATACACGTCGCGGGCGAGGGTCGTCGGCGCCGGGCGAATCGACGCGTCGATGTCGCCGCCCACGCCGTTCGGGTCGAGCTGCTTGATCAAGCCGGCCGCGCGCACCCGCACCGCCCAATCCTTGTCGTTCAGCGCGCTCTGCAGGACGGGCAGCGCCGCTCCAGCGCCGTATTTTTCGAGCGCCGCGAGCGCGGCCGCCCGCGCCGTGTAGGTCGAATCGCGCTGGCCGAAGCGGAACGCCTCGGCGAGCGCGGCGGCGCCGTTCGGCGGGCGCAGCTCGCCGATGCCGGCGGCCGCCGCCGCGCGCACGGCGAAATCCTCGGCCTTCAGCTTGTCGATCAGCACGGTGGCCGCCGACGGCGGCTTCAGCTTCACGAGCGCGGCAATCGCCGCGGGGACGACGCGCTGATCGGCGTCGTTCAGGAGCGGCTCGAGCCGCGCGACGCCGGTCTCGAGCGGCAGCGTGCCGAGCACGGCGGCGAGCGCCGCGCGCACGCTCCAGTGCGGATCGGGATCGAGGCCCGACAGCACGGTGATGAAATTTTCCGGATCGGCCGTCGCGAGCGACTTCAACGCGGCCGCGCGCATCGGCGGGCTCGGATCGGTCATCAGATCGAGCAGCGCGTCGGCGACCGCCGGCGTCTGCACGCCGCCGAGCGCGGCGACCGCCTCGACCCGGACGTTCGGATCGACGTCGGGATCGCGAATCACCTTCAACAGCGGGTCCGCCGACGCGGCGTTGCCGATGCGTCCGATCGCGCGCACGGTTTCGACGAGCACGTGGCGATCGGTGGCCGATCGCCTACGCGCTTGTCCTCGAGCCGCTGCAGCGCGTAGGCGATCGGCCACCACCGCACGCGCGGCTGGCCGTTGTCGAGCACGGCGGCGGCGAGCGGGCCGTACGCTTTCAGCCGCACGAGCGCGCCGACGGCCAGCCGCAGCGCGCCGGCCGGCGTATCGCGGCGCGCGTCGTCGGACTCCGGCGGCGTCTGCGCCAGCGCGCCCGACTGCACGATCCGCCCGGCCAGGCGTCCGACGGCGTCGGCGGCCCCGGCGTCGCCGATCAGGCCGAGCGCCTCCGCCGCGCTGCCCTCCACGAGCGGCGACGGATCGTTGAGCGCGGCGACGAGCGGATCTCGCGCACGCGCGTCACCGATCAGGCCGAGGGCGAACGCCGCCACCTGCCGCACTTCGGGATCCATGTCGGCGAGCGCGGCGACGAGGGGCTGCACGCCCTGGGCGAGGCCGACGCGGCCGATCGCGAGCGCCGCGCGGCGGCGGACGCGCGGTTCGCCGTCGGCGACGAGGCGCAGCAGGTCTGGCGGCGGTGGCAGCGGCGGCGGCGGAGCGACGACGGCCGGACGCTGGCCGCGCGCGGGCGGCGCGGGCGCGGGCGCCACCGGCGGCGCCGGATCGCGGAGCACGCGCTGATCCTCGAGCCGCAGGATCGACGCGATCTTTTCCTCGTAGGTCGGTCCCGCCGGCGCCGGCGGCGGCGCGGGCGGCGCGCTCGCGCAGGCGGACATGAAGAGCGTGAAGAGCACGGGCGCCAGTCGGCCGTCGGCAGGCAGCCTTCGGCGCATTACGCGTGCGCAGCCTCGAGGACGGCGTGTTTCAGCGTGGCGCGCGCGACGCGATCCTCGCGGATCGCGACGCCGATGCCGGGTCCCGGCGGCACGCCGATCGTGCCGTCGGGGCCGATCTCGATCGGCGGATCGATCAGATCGGGATCGAAGTAGCGGCGGCTCGCGGCGACGTCGCCCGGCAGCGTGAAGTTCGGCAGCGTGGACAGATGGATGTTGGCCGCGCGGCCGATCCCCGATTCGAGCATGCCGCCGTGCCAGACGGGGATGTCGCACGACGCGCACAGATCGTGCAGCCGGATCGACTCGCCGAATCCGCCGACGCGCCCCGGCTTGATGTTGATGATGCGGCAGGCGCCGGCGCCGATCGCCTCGCGCGCGATCGCGACGGTCTTGATCGATTCGTCGAGGCAGATGGGCGTCTTCAGCTTCTTCTGCAGCCGCGCGTGGTCGGACACGTCGTCGTAGTCGAGCGGCTGCTCGATCATCATCAGCTCGCCAGATCTTTTCCCGGCCTGACCTTGATCTTGATGCGCTGGTAGCCGGCGGCGAGCTCGCGCTCGACTTTCGCGAGGAGATCGTCGAGCGAGTGCTGGATGCCGATCGAGACGCCCGACGCGATACGGTCGCGCGTGCCGCCGAGGAGACGGCTCAGCGGCTCGTTGCGCTGCTTGGCGTGCAGATCCCACGCGGCCATCTCCACCGCGGCCTTCGCCATGTTGTTGCCGCGGATCGCTTTGAGCGCGGGAAAGACGTCGCGCGGATGCTCGAACGTCGCGCCGAGCACGCGCGGCGCGATGAAGTCGTGGATGATGTGCCAGCAGGTCTCGTTGGTTTCCGCGCTGTAGTACGGATCCTGCTCCGCGACGCATTCACCGTAGCCGGAGACGCCGCCGTCGTCGACGCGCACGAGGATGAAGTGTTTCTCGTCGATGCGCCCGAAGCTGGTCTCGAAGAAGTGGACGAGCGGGAGCTTCAGCAGGCGCAGCTCCAGACGTTCGATCCTCATCGGCGCGATGATATCATTCGCCCCGCATTGGCGTTCCGCTACATCGCGATAGAAGGTCCGATCGGCGCGGGCAAAACCGCCTTGGCGGAGCGTCTCGGCGCGCGGCTCGACGCGACGGTCGTGCTGGAGGAATCCGACAATCCCTTCCTCGCCGACTTCTACGCCGATCGTCCCGGCGCCGCGCTGCAGGCGCAGCTCTTCTTTCTTCTCAGCCGCCATCGCCAGCAGACCGCGCTCCGTCAGGCGGATCTCTTCAGCCAGACGACGATCTCGGACTACGTCTTCGACAAGGACAGGATCTTCGCCTACCTGAACCTCGACGACAACGAGCTGTTCATCTATCAGCGTCTCTTCGAGCTGCTCGCGCGCGACGCGCCGCCGCCGGATCTCGTCGTCTATCTGCAGACGCCGACCGACGTGCTGCTGCGGCGCGTGCACACCGCCCGCCGCGATCCCGACGCCGTCGCGTTGCAGCCCGACGACGACTACCTGAAGGAATTGAACGAGGCGTACCATCACTTCTTCTTCCACTACACGGCGACGCCGCTGCTGGTCGTCGAGACCTCGCAGTTCGACTCCGACGCGAGCGACGAAGCGCTCGACGATCTGGTGAAGCAGATTCGCGCGATGGGCCCGGGCACTCAGTACTACGTGCCGCGGACTCGGTAATCTGAAGATCGAGCGCGTCAAGCGTCGCGAGTCCGCGTCGAGGATCGTTCATCGAGTTCCTTCGTGTCGCGCGCAATTTGTATTTCGCTCGCAGTTTCAAAATGGTCCCTTGACGCCGCGCTGATTCGGCCTACATCTCTCCTGCACCATTTCGCGGGGAGTCGCGCGTAGGCACGCGAAGCGGCGCCTTCGGCGGTCCACTCCCGGGTTACGCGTTCGCGTTCCACCACAACGATCGACGACATGTCCCCTCACGACGATCGGCGACAGGGCCACTCGATCGGCAACAGCACCACTCGATCGGCGAGAAACCCGAACGACGTTCGACAGGAGGGGTGCGCCATGACGCGTACGAAGGGAATAGTGCGGCTCTTGCTCGTGGTCGCGACCGCCGGACTTGCCGGAACGTTCACACTGCCGTTCAAGGACAGGGCGCAACCGAAGCGCCGGCGGGATTCGACAACCTCACCAACGGGTTCGGATCGAATCTCTTCGACGCGATCGGCTGCAACGTCTGCCACACGCGATCGATCACGACCGCCTCCGTCGGCACCTCGATCAACGGCGGCGCGCTCATCGTGCCGGCCGCGCTCGGCAACAAGATCATTCACCCGTTCAGCGACTTCCTGCTGCACGACATCGGCACCGGCGACGGCATCGTGCAGAACGGCGGCCAGGCGACGGCAAACCTCCTGCGCACGTCGCCGCTGTGGGGCTCGCGCACGCACGACCGCCACATGCACGACGGCCTGTCGCTGACCTTCACCGACGCCATCCTGAATCGCTGTAGCGCGCAGGGATTGGGGGTTGGCTTGCACCAACCCCTCCAATCCCCAATCCCCAGTCCCCCCGCCCTATGCCTGTGCGCTCCGCCCTGTTAAGCTGTCCCGAATGGCCTGGTTCAAGAAGACCAAGAAGCCAATCGTCACATCGGCCAAGGAGAAGCCGAGCCGCGTCCCCGAAGGGCTCTGGGTGAAGTGCCCCGGCTGCCAGCAGGCCATCTACAACAAGGATCTCGCCGCGAACCTGAGCGTCTGCCCGAAGTGCAGCCACCATTTCCGGATCGGCGCCGCCGAGCGGCTGCGCATGCTCTTCGACGGCGACTGGGTCGAGCACGACAAGGATCTCGTCTCCACCGATCCGCTGCGCTTCACCGACACCAAGCCGTACAGGGCGCGGCTGAAGGCGAGCGTCGAGTCGACGGGGCTCAAGGACGCGATCATCACGGCCACCGGCACGATCGAGGGGCTGCGCGCGATCGTGGCGTCGATGGAGTACGGCTTCATCGGCGGCAGCATGGGCGTCGTCGTCGGCGAGAAGATCACGCGCGCGATCGAGCGCGCGATCGACGAGCGGGTGCCGATCGTGATCGTGTGCTGCTCGGGCGGCGCGCGGATGATGGAGGGCGCGCGCTCGCTGATGCAGATGGCGAAGATCTCGGGCGCGCTCGCGCGGCTCGATCGCGCGCGGCTGCCGTACATCGCCGTGCTCACCGATCCGACGACCGGCGGCGTGACGGCGAGCTTCGCGATGCTCGGCGATCTCAACATCGCGGAGCCGAAGGCGCAGATCGGCTTCGCGGGGCCGCGCGTCATCGAGCAGACGATCCGCCAGAAGCTGCCCGAGGGATTTCAGCGCAGCGAGTTCCTGCTCGAGAAGGGGATGCTCGACCTGATCGTCGATCGGCGCGAGCTGAAGCAGGTGATCGCCAACGCGCTCGGGTTCATGGGCGCGGTGAAGGCGCCGGCGCCGGCCGCCGTCGAGGAAGCGGTCGCCACCGAGCCGGCGCCGCAGGCGTAGGCGGCGCGGGACGTGGCGCTCGTCGGGATGGATCCGCTCTCCTATCTCTTCTCTCTCGAACAATTCGGCATCAAGTTCGGCCTCGAGAACATCTCGGCGATCGTCGCGGCGCTCGGCCACCCGGAGCGCGCGTTCGCGTCCGTGCACGTCGCGGGCACCAACGGCAAGGGATCGGTGACGGCGATGGTGGATGCGGCGCTCGGCGCCGCCGGCCGGCGCAGTGCGCGC